>NZ_BAAHAF010000054.1:0-113470 GCF_054777815.1 Angustibacter speluncae
GGTGGCGTCCCTCGCCGGCCGCGGCCGCCGGCGCGGTCGCCGTGCTCGTGGTGCTCGCGGTCGCGCTGGCGCTGCGGGCGGGGGCGCTCGACCTGGTCGGCACGTCCGCTGTCCCCGACCGGCCGGCGGTCACCCGGGCCGGGGCCACGGGGGACCCGGCACCGTCGGCCGTGCCGTCGACCGCCCCGGCAGGTAGCGCGCCCGCCGCGGGCGGCGACGTCGTGGTGCACGTCGTCGGCGAGGTCGCCCGGCCCGGGCTGGTGCGGGTGCCGTCCGGCTCGCGGGTGGCCGACGCGGTGCAGCAGGCCGGGGGAGCCGGTCCGCTCGCGGACCTCACCCAGGTGAACCTCGCGCGACCGGTCGTCGACGGCGAGCAGGTCCGGCTGCCGCGGCAGGGCGAGACGGTGGTGGCGCCCGCGGCGCCGGCACCCGGGGCGCCGGCGACGGGCGGCGCGCCCGCCGGTCCGCTCGACCTCAACGCCGCCACCCTCGACCAGCTCGACGGCCTCGACGGCATCGGACCGGTGCTGGCGCAGCGGATCCTCGACTGGCGCACCGAGCACGGCCGGTTCTCCGCCGTCGACGAGCTGGGGGAGGTGGAGGGCATCGGCGACAAGCTGCTCGACCGGCTCCGCGACCAGGTGCGGGTGTGAGCGACCACCCGGCACCGCCGCCCGACCTGCGGCTGGTGCCCGCTGCCGGGGTCGCCTGGGCGGGTGCGGCGGCTGCCGTGGGGATCGACCCGGCGATCACCGGCATCGCCGGTGCGCTCGTCCTGGTCGCGGCCGCCGTGGTCGCGGGACCGGCCCGCGGGCGCTCCCGCTCGCGTCGGGCCACCGCGGTCGCGCTGGCGCTCGTCGTGCTGGGCGTCGTGCTCGCGCAGACGGCGGTGCGGGTGGCGGTCACGACCCACGGCCAGGTCGGCGAGCTCGTCCGGCAGGGCGCGAGCGTCGAGGCGGTGGTCGTCGTGCGCACCGACGCCGTCCGAGTCCGCCCCGACCCCGCCCGCCCGTGGCAGGACGAGGAGCGGTGGGTGGTGCGGGTGCTCGCCCGCGAGGTCGACGGCCGCGGAACGCGAGCGCCGTCCCGGGCGCCGCTGGTGGTGCTCGGCGGCGACGGCTGGGACGACGTGGCGCCTGACGAGACCCTGCGGGTGCGAGGGCGTCTGGCGCCCACCGACCGCGGCGACGCCGCGGTCGGGCTGCTGCTCGTCACCGGCCCGCCGGAGCGGCTCGCGCCGGCCGGCCCGGTCTGGGCCGCCGCGACCCGCGTGCGCGAGGGCCTGCGGACGGCGTGCGCGAGGCTGCCGCCGGACGCGCGCGGGCTGCTGCCCTCGCTCGTGGTCGGCGACACCTCGGGGCTGCCGGCCGACCTCGAGGACGACATGCGCACCACCGGGCTGACCCACCTGGCGGCCGTGAGCGGTGCGAACTTCACGCTGCTGTGCGGGGCCGCGGTGCTGGCCCTGACCGCCGCGGGGGCGCGGCGGCGCACCCGGGTCGCCGTGGCCGTGGCGGTCGCGCTCGGGTTCGTCGTGCTCGCGCGTCCCGAGCCGAGCGTGCTGCGCGCGGCGTGCATGGGGCTGGTCGGGCTCGCCGGGCTCGCGGGGTCGCGCCGCGCTGCCGGGGTCCCGGCGCTGTCGGTCGCGGTGGTCGTGCTCTGCGTGGTCGACCCGTGGTTGTCGCGCTCGGCCGGGTTCGCCCTGTCGGTGCTCGCCACCGGCGGGCTGCTGGTGCTGGCCGGCCCGTGGACACGCGCGCTCGAGCCGAGGGTGCCGCGCTGGCTGGCAGCCGCCCTCGCGGTCCCCCTCGCCGCCCAGGCGGTGTGCGCGCCGGTGACGGTACTGCTCGCGCCGCAGGTCTCGCTCGTGGCGGTGCCGGCCAACGTGCTCGTCGCACCCGCGGTCGCACCCGCGACGGTCGTCGGGGTGCTCGCCGCGGTGGTGGCGCCGGTCTGGCCGCAGGGGGCCGGGTGGCTCGCGTGGGTCGCCGGATGGCCGGTGCGGTGGGTCGCGGCGGTGGCGCGGACGGGTGCCGACGTCCCGCACGCCGCCGTGCCGTGGCCCGCCGGACCGGCGGGCGCCGTCCTGCTGGCGGCCCTCACCGTGGTCGTGCTGGTGGTGGCGACCCTGCTGCTGCGCCGGCCGGTGCGGCGGAGTCGGCTCCGGCTGCACCGCGTGGCCGCCCCGACCGCCGCCGGGGTCGCCGTCGTCGTGCTGGTCCAGGTGGGCGTCGCCGACCCGCTGCTCGGCCACCGGGCACCCGACCGGACGTGGCAGGTGGCCGCCTGCGACGTCGGCCAGGGTCAGGCCGTCGCCGTGCGCACCGGTGAGCGCTCGGCGCTGCTCGTCGACGCCGGTCCGGACGCCGAGCTCGTCGACCGCTGCCTGCGCCGGTTGGACGTCGAGGTGCTCGACCTGGTGGTGCTCACCCACTTCCACGCCGACCACGTCGACGGGCTCGCCGGCGCGGTGCGCGGTCGCGCGGTGGGCGCCGTCGCCGTCAGCCCGCTCGCGCTACCGGTGCGCGGGGTCGAGGCGTCGAAAGCCGCCGCGGCCGGGGCCGGTCTGCGGCTGCACGCCGTCGTCGCCGGGACGCGGTGGGTGCTGGGCCGCGACGTCGAGGTCGAGGTGCTGTGGCCGACGGCCGCGGCCGGCGCCCTGCACGACGACGGCGAGGAGGCCGTCAACGACGCCAGCGTCGTGCTGCACGTGCGCACCGGCGACGGGCTGTCGCTGCTCGCCACCGGCGACCTCGAGCCGCCGGGCCAGCGCGCCCTGCTGGCCGCGCTGGGCGGGCGTCCCGACCTGGTGCCCGTCGACGTCGTCACGGTCGCCCACCACGGGTCCGCCCACCAGCACCCGGCCCTGTACGACCTGGTCGCCGCCCGGGTGGCGCTGGTCAGCGCCGGCAGGGACAACGACTACGGCCACCCGGCGGCCTCCACGCTGGCCGACCTGGCGGCGACGGGGGCGCTCGTGCTGCGCACCGACACCGGCGGCGACCTGCTCGTCGGGGGCGGCGGCGCCTCGACCTGGGCGCGGGCCGGACGCTCGTCGGCGGCGTCCGCACGGGACGGCCCGCCCCGCCCGCCTCGCCCGACCGGACCGTCGGGGCGCCGTGGCAGGCTGTGCCCGTGCCCCCGTCCCGCCGCCGCGCCTCCTCCGGCGGGAGGTCGTGGCGCGAGGCCGCGCCCGCCCCCGTCGTCGTCGTCACGGGCGCCGAGCAGCTGCTGGCCTCGCGCGCGGTCGACCGGGTCGTGCACGCCGTCCGCGCCGCGGCCGCCGAGGGCGAGGCCGGCACCGCGGTCGAGGTCACCGAGCTGTCCGCCGAGGCGTACCAGCCGGGCTCGCTGGCGGTGCTGGCCAGCCCCTCGCTGTTCGAGGAGCCGCGGGTGGTGCTCGTGCGCGGCCTCGCCGAGGCCGACGACGCGCTGCAGCTCGACGTGCTCGCCTACCTCACCGACGTGCAGGACGACGTCGTGCTCGTGCTGCACCACGGCGGGGGGCCGAAGGCCAAGAAGGTGCTCGACACCGCGAAGGCGGCGCCCGGCGCCGTGTGGGTCGACTGCCCCGCGGTGAAGAACGACTCCGACCGGCTCGCGTTCGTCGCGGCCGAGTTCGCCGACCGGCGCCGCACCATCTCGACCCGGGCCGCCCAGCTGCTGGTCGAGGCGTACGGGTCCGACCTGGCCGAGCTGGCGTCCGCCTGCGCCGGCCTGCTCGACGACGTGGCCGGTGCGATCGACGTCGAGCACGTCCGGTCGGTCACCCAGGGGCGGGCCGAGGCCGACGGGTTCGAGGTCGCCGACGCCGTGGTCGCCCGCGACGCCGGCAAGGCCCTGCTGCTGCTGCGCCGGGCGCTCGACACCGGCGCCGACCCGATCCCGCTCGTGGCCGTCATCGCGATGAAGGTGCGCGCCATGGCCAAGGTCGCCGCCGCCGGACGGGGACCCGGTGCGGCCAAGGACCTGGGCATGGCGCCGTGGATGGTCGACCGCGCCCGCCGCGACCTCGCGGCGTGGAACGCGCCCGACCTCGCCGACGCCGTCGTCGCGCTGGCCGAGGCCGACACCGCGCTCAAGGGCGGCGTCATGGTCGGCCAGGTGAGCCGGGGCCGCACCGAGGACCGCGTCTACACGATCGAGCGGCTGGTGCTGCGGCTCACCCGCGGCTGACCGCCGCGACCCTCACCGGGCCAGGACGCGGACGACCCCCGCCACGCGGTGCGTGACGGGGGCCGGCCGGAGGTGCTGGGGGCTCAGAGCGAGCCGGCCACCTTGGCCATCGCCGACTTGCGGTTGGCGGCCTGGTTCTTGTGGATCACGCCCTTGCTGGCGGCCTTGTCGAGGCGGCGCGAGGCCTTCGCGAGCGCAGCGGCCGCGGCCTCCTTGTCGCCGGCCTTGGCGGCCTCGCGGAAGGCGCGGACGGCCGTCTTCAGCTCGGACTTGACCGCCTTGTTGCGCAGGCGCGCCTTCTCGTTGGTCTTGATCCGCTTGATCTGGGACTTGATGTTCGCCACGGGTGGTTCTCTCCACTGGTCTGGCTGCCGGACGCGCCGGCACGGTCGGGTGGGTCGGTGAGGGCTGCGTCACCGGACGCGGGACCCGTGGGGGAGGTCCGCAGCGTGGTGTCGCGGTGGAACTGGCGCCCGCACGACCAGCGGACACGCGTGGTCGAGGGTACCAGCCGGGGCACCGCGGACCCGAATCGGCGGAGCACGCCGGTCAGGTCCAGCCGTGCCGGTCCCGCAGGGCCGCCGCCACCTGCTCGAAGGTGCCGCGGTCCAGGCGTCCGCCCTCGCGCCGGATGCCGTCGGGGTCGAGGCGCAGCACGCGGTCGAGCCGGGCCTCGCTCGGGCGTCCGCGCGAGTCCCAGGCGCCCGTGCCGACGTCGATCCAGTCGCGGCCGTACCGGCGCTGCTGCGCCGCGTCCCGGTCGTGGTCCCTGCTGGTGAGCATGAGCGCCAGGACCCACCGGCCGTCGCGCCCGACGACGAGCGCGGGCCGGTCCTTGCCGCGGGAGTGGTCCTCCTCGAACGGCACCCAGCCCCACACCACCTCGCCCGGGTCGGCGTCGCCGTCGTCGTGCGGGTCGTACTCGACCCGTGCCGTCCCCGTGAAGTCGCCGGGGTAGGCACCGGTCGGCGCGGCGACGGTGCCGGAGGGTGCGCCGGCGCGGCGTCGCGAGGACGCCGGGCGCCGCGTCCCGCCGCCGGCGCGCTCGCGGACGGCGCCACGGGCCGCGGCCAGCAGCGCGTCGCCGACGGCGCGGGCGAGGGTGCGCACCCAGGGCCTGGTCACGCCCGCACCCTAACCAGCCGCCGACGAGCCCCGCCGAGTGTGAACCCGACGCGACGACACGCCGGCGTGTCCTGCGCGAGGCTCACACTCCGCCGGGAGGGCGACCGGCGGACGAGTCAGGCGACGGGGTCAGGCGGACGGTCGGCCGGGCCCTCGCGGCTCGCGCAGGCCGCGGGGGAGGCGCCCGGCGTCGGCCAGGGCCCGCCGGAGCAGGAACTCGAGCTGGCCGTTGACGCTGCGGACGTCGTCGGCCGCCCACCGGGCGAGCGCGGCGTGCACCGCCGGGTCGAGCCGCAGCAGCACGGCCTTGCGCTCGCGACCGGAGGGGGCGGGCTCGTCGTCCTCACCGGGGTCGTCGCGGGCGCCGCGACGCGGCGTCATGAGCGCGGGGTCACGAGTAGAGCGACCCGGTGTTCACGACCGGCGTCGCGCGCGACTCGCCGCACAGGACGACGAGCAGGTTGCTCACCATCGCGGCGCGGCGCTCCTCGTCGAGCTCGACGACCTGGCGCTCGGCCAGCCGCTCGAGCGCCATCTCGACCATGCCGACCGCGCCGTCGACGATGCGGGCGCGGGCGGCGACGACGGCCGCGGCCTGCTGGCGCTGCAGCATCGCCTGGGCGATCTCGGACGCATACGCGAGGTGGCTGATCCGCACCTCGACCACCTCGACGCCGGCGACGGCGGCCCGGGCGGCCACCTCGACGGCCAGCTCGTCGGCCACCACGTCGGTCGACCCGCGCAGCGAGGTGCCCTCGCCGTCGGTGTCGTAGGGGTGGTTGACGGCGACGTGCCGCAGCGCGGCCTCGGCCTGCACCTGGATGAACGCCAGGTAGTTCTCGACGGCGAACACCGACTTGGCGGTGTCGGCGACCTGCCAGACGACGATCGCCGCGACGTCGACCGGGTTGCCGTCGGCGTCGTTGACCTTGAGCCGCGCGGTCTCGAAGTTGTTCACCCGCACCGAGACGTTGCGGCGGGTGGTGAGCGGCGCCAGCAGCACCAGCCCGGTGCGCCGCACGGTGCCGACGTAGCGGCCGAAGAACTGCACCACCCGGGTCTGCCCCGGCTGCACGACCACCAGGCTGGCCAGCACCAGGACGCAGACCACCAGCAGCAGCACGCCCAGGACCGCGGCCAGCGCCGCGCCCGCGTCGGTGCCCTCGGACGAGCCCATCGTCGCCGCCGCCAGACCCAGCCAGCCGAGGACCAGCACCACGACGGCCAGCAACCCCCACCAGCCGCTCACCGACCAGGCGGCGCGCTCCTCGATCTCGACCCGGGTGCCCACGTGGCCCACGGGCGCGGGGCCCTCCTTCGTCGCGGTCGTCCCCTGCGGCCGCTGCACGCCGCTGCCCTGCTGCTCGCTCATGTCGCCCTCCCCGGTTCCGGCGCCCGTCCACCACGGGCACAGCAAAGTGATATCACATTGCTAGCGCGCCGCACCAGGGGCCGGCGTCAGACCCAGCGCCGCCGTTCGCCCAGCCAGTCGAGCAGCAACCGTCCCCAGCGGCGCTGGTGCACGCGCACGACCGCCGGCCCGCCGGGCCAGACCGGGCGGTCGGCGGACTGCAGCATGTACGCGGCCACCAGGGCGAGCCAGGCGTCCACCGCCTCCGGGTCGGCGTCGCGGGTCAGCGACGAGCGCCGCACCCACGCCTCGGCGTCGTGCCCGTCGGGTCGTGCGGTGGCGAGCACCGCCACCCAGTCGGTCCAGCCCGGTCCGGACATCACCCAGTTCCAGTCGACGAGCACGGCGCGGTCACCGTCGACCAGGACGTTGTCGGCGCGCACGTCGCCGTGCCCCGGCACGTCGCCGCGCAGCACGTCCGCGGCCACGTCGACGAGCGCCTGCAGCTCGTCCAGGCGCGAGCGCACCCAGGACGGCTGGCCGGACGTCAGTGGCAGCGACCCGTCGGCGAGCGAGCGGTACGTCGCGGTGAGCCCACCGGCGAGGAAGTGCTCGCCGACCTGCTCCGGCCACCGGTGCGCCAGCGGTCGCAGCGTCTCGCCGACCAGCTCGCAGGCGTCGTGCACGGCGGCGAGGTCGCGGTCGCTCCACGGCTGGGGGATGCGCCCCGGCAGCGCCTCGGTCACGAGCAGCTGCCACGGCTGGTCGTCGGCGACCCCGGCGGGCAGGTGCGCCGCCCCGAGCAGGGCGGGGGCGGGCGCACCCGCCGGCAGCGCCCGCAGCACGTCGGCCTCGGTCGCGTACGCCTCGACGAGGTGCGGGTTCGTCCCCGAGCCGGCCTTGGCGAAGACGCGCCGGCCGTCCGCGAGCCCGACGACGGCGGCGAAGCCGCCGGTGAACCCGCTGCCGGTCGGGGTCCCACCGTCCACGACGGGGGAGCCGGCGGCCTCGCCCACCGCGAGCCGCACCGCCTCGGGGAGCGAGGCCCAGGGCGGGCGCACGCACGTGCGCAGGTAGTCGACCTGCGGCAGGGGCTCCTCGTCGGTCACCGCACCAGGGTCGCCGCCGGGCCACCGGCCCGGCCACCGCGTTCCGCGTGGGACGATGGCCGCAGCCCCGCACGTCCCCGGGTCGTCCGCCACGGTCGTCCGAGCGGACGTCCGCCCGCCCCGAGCACCGAACGAGGTCACGCGCCCGATGTCCCCGCAGGCCCGCACCGCGCTGGTGCCCGCCGCCACGCCGCCGGCGCAGATCCGCAACTTCTGCATCATCGCCCACATCGACCACGGCAAGTCGACGCTGGCCGACCGGATGCTGCAGATCACCGGGGTCGTCGACGCCAGGGCGATGCGCGCGCAGTACCTCGACCGGATGGACATCGAGCGCGAGCGCGGCATCACGATCAAGTCGCAGGCCGTCCGGATGCCGTGGGAGGTCGACGGCACCACGCACGCGCTGAACATGATCGACACCCCGGGCCACGTCGACTTCACCTACGAGGTCTCGCGCTCGCTGGCCGCCTGCGAGGGCGCCGTGCTGCTCGTCGACGCCGCGCAGGGCATCGAGGCGCAGACCCTGGCGAACCTGTACCTCGCGATGGAGAACGACCTCGCGATCGTGCCGGTGCTGAACAAGATCGACCTGCCCGCCGCCCAGCCGGAGAAGTACGCCGACGAGCTCGCCGGCCTGATCGGCTGCGACCCCGAGGACGTGCTGCACACGTCCGGCAAGACCGGCGTCGGCGTGCCCGAGCTGCTCGACCGCATCGTGCAGGAGGTGCCGGCGCCCGTGGGCGACCCGGACGCCCCGGCCCGGGCGATGATCTTCGACTCGGTCTACGACACCTACCGCGGCGTGGTCACCTACGTGCGCGTGGTCGACGGCATGCTGCACCCGCGCGAGCGCATCGCGATGATGTCGACCAAGGCGCACCACGAGCTGCTCGAGATCGGCGTGAGTTCGCCCGAGCCCGAGCCCACCAAGGGCCTCGGCGTCGGCGAGGTCGGCTACCTCATCACCGGCGTCAAGGACGTGCGCCAGTCGCGCGTCGGCGACACCGTCACGAACGCGGCCAAGCCGGCGGCCGAGGACCTCGGCGGCTACCGCGACCCCAAGCCGATGGTGTTCTCCGGGCTGTTCCCGATCGACGGCTCCGACTACCCCGACCTGCGCGAGGCGCTCGACAAGCTCAAGCTCAACGACGCCGCGCTGGTCTACGAGCCGGAGACCTCGCTGGCGCTGGGCTTCGGCTTCCGCTGCGGCTTCCTCGGCCTGCTGCACCTCGAGATCGTCCGCGAGCGGCTCGAGCGCGAGTTCGGCCTCGACCTGATCTCGACCGCGCCGTCCGTGGTCTACGAGGTCACCCTCGACGACGGCACCGAGGTGGTCGTCACGAACCCGTCCGAGTACCCCGACGGCAAGGTGGGCGAGGTGCGCGAGCCGATCGTCCGCGCCACCGTGCTCGCCCCGTCCGAGTTCATCGGCACGATCATGGAGCTGTGCCAGTCGCGGCGCGGCTCGCTGCGGGGCATGGACTACCTGTCCGAGGAGCGCGTGGAGATGCGGTACACGCTGCCGCTCGCCGAGATCGTCTTCGACTTCTTCGACATGCTGAAGTCGCGCACGCGCGGCTACGCCTCGCTCGACTACGAGATGGACGGCGACCAGGTGGCCGACCTGGTGAAGGTCGACATCCTGCTGCAGGGCGAGCAGGTCGACGCCTTCAGCGCGATCGTGCACAAGGACAAGGCCTACTCCTACGGGACGATGATGGCCGGCAAGCTGCGCGAGCTGATCCCGCGGCAGCAGTTCGAGGTGCCCGTCCAGGCGGCGATCGGCTCGCGGGTGATCGCCCGCGAGACCATCCGCGCGATCCGCAAGGACGTGCTCGCCAAGTGCTACGGCGGTGACATCACCCGCAAGCGCAAGCTGCTCGAGAAGCAGAAGGAGGGCAAGAAGCGGATGAAGATGGTCGGCCGGGTCGAGGTGCCCCAGGAGGCCTTCATCGCCGCGCTCTCCTCCGACGACGCGGCGGGCGACAAGAAGAAGTAGTCCGCGCGACCACTAGACTGGGGGCTCGACCTCCCCCGACCGAGAGGCCGGCCCCCTGTGCTCCTGCTCGTCCTCGCCCACGTCGCGGCTGCCCTCGTGGCGCCGGCGCTCGTGCGGTGGCTCGGGCGGTGGTCCTTCCTCCCGCTGGCGCTCGCGCCGCTCGCGGCCACGGTCTGGGCGGTGGCGCAGACCGGCCGCGTGCTCGACGGCGAGACGGTCACCGAGGTGGTGCCGTGGGTCCCCGGGCTCGGGCTCGACCTCGCGCTGCGGCTCGGGACGCTGCAGTGGGTGATGGTGCTGGTGGTCGCCGGCGTCGGCGTCCTGGTGATGGCGTACTGCCCCTGGTACTTCACCGGCGACAAGCCGCTCACCGGGTTCGCCACCAGCTTCACCGCGTTCGTCGGCGCGATGCTCGGCCTCGTCCTGGCCGACGACCTGCTGGTGCTGTTCGTGTTCTGGGAGCTCACCACCATCTTCTCGTTCCTGCTGATCGGCTTCGAGCCGACCAAGCGGGCAGGACGGCTCGCCGCGCTGCAGGCGCTGGTGGTCACCACCCTGGGTGGGCTGGCGATGTTCGTCGGCATGCTGCTGCTCGGGCGCGAGGCCGGCACCTTCCGGGTCAGCGAGGTGCTGGCCGACCCGCCGACCGGCACCGCCACCACCGTCGCCGTCCTCCTGCTCCTGCTCGGCGCGATCAGCAAGTCGGCGCAGTTCCCGTTCCACTTCTGGCTGCCCGGCGCGATGGCCGCGCCCACGCCGGTCAGCGCCTACCTGCACGCGGCGTCGATGGTGAAGGCGGGCATCTACCTGGTGGCGCTGCTCGCGCCGGCCTTCGCGGTCGTGCCCGGGTGGCACCTGGTGCTGCTCACCCTCGGCGCGACCACGATGCTCGTCGGCGGTTGGCGGGCGCTGCGGCAGAACGACATCAAGCTCCTGCTCGCGTACGGCACCGTGAGCCAGCTCGGCTTCCTCATGACGGTCCTGGCGATCGGCAGCCGCACCGCGGCGCTCGCGGGCACCGCAGTGCTGCTCGCGCACGCGCTGTTCAAGGCCACCCTGTTCCTGGTCGTCGGCGTCGTCGACTCCGCCACCGGCACCCGCGACCTGCACAAGCTGTCCGGGCTCGGTCGACGGCTGCCGGTGCTCGCCGTCGCCGCGGCCGCCGCCGGCGCCTCGATGGCGGGCGTCCCCCCGCTGCTGGGCTTCGTCGGCAAGGAGACGGTCTGGTACGGGCTGCTCGAGCTGTCGCGGGGCGAGACCGCGGGCGTGCCCGCCTGGGCGGGCACCGCCGTGCTGGTCGCCCTCGTCGTCGGCTCGTGCCTGACCGCCGCCTACACCGCCCGGTTCCTGTGGGGGACGTTCGCCGTCAAGCCCGGGGTCGCCCCGACCGAGCTGCAGGAGGCGCCCCCGGCGCCGTTCTCGGCCGCGCCCGTCGTCCTCGCGGTGCTCGGCCTGGTGCTCGGCTTCGCCGGCTCGGCCCTGACCACGCTGCTGTCGCCGTACGCCGGGTCGCTGCCGTCCGGCGGGCACGAGGAGTACCTGGCCCTCTGGCACGGGCTCGGCGTCCCGCTGCTGCTGTCGGGGGTCAGCGTCGCGGTCGGCCTGCTGCTGTTCGTCGTCCGCGAACCGCTGTGCCGGTTCCAGGCGCGGGTCGCCGTCCCGGTCACCGCCGAGCAGGCCTACCGGCTCGCGGTGCGCGGCGTCGACCGCGCGGCCGTCGAGGTCACCGGCGCGTTCCAGCGCGGCTCGGTGTCGGTCTACCTCGCGGTCATCCTGACGGTCGTGCTGCTCGCACCCGGCGGCGCGCTGGTCGCGCAGCTGCTCGACGACAGCACGCCGCTGCGCGTCGTGGCCTGGGACCGCGCGGGTCAGCCGCTGGTCGTGCTGGTGGTCGCCGCGGCGGCGATCATGACCGCACGCTCGCGGCGGCGGCTGCGGGCCGTGGTGCTCGCGGGGGTCACCGGCTACGGCTGCGCCCTGCTGTTCCTGCTGCACGGCGCCCCCGACATCGCCCTCACCCAGGTGCTGGTCGAGACGGTCAGCCTGGTGGTGTTCGTGCTCGTGCTGCGGCGGCTGCCCGCCTACTTCACCGACCGGCCGCTGCGGGTCACCCGGTTCTGGCGGATGGGCCTGGCCGCCGGGGTCGGGCTCGCCGTCGCCGGCTTCGTGCTGGTCGCCGGCAGCGCCCGCACGGCGACGCCGATCTCGGCGGTCTTCCCCGAGGCGGCCTACGAGTTCGGGTACGGCCGCAACGTCGTCAACGTGACGCTCGTCGACATCCGCGCCTGGGACACCTTCGGCGAGATCTCCGTGCTGGTGGCCGCGGCCACCGGCGTGGCGAGCCTGATCTTCCTCGACACCCGCGGGTCCGGCATCCGCCGCGTGCACGAGATCCCGTACCCCGAGGGCGTCCAGAAGCAGCCGACGAGCCGCGGCCGGCGGGTCTGGCTGCCCGGACCCCGCACCCTGCGGCCGGACCGTCGCTCGATCGTGTTCGAGGTCGTCACCCGGCTGACCTTCCACACCGTGGTCGTCTTCTCGATCTACCTGCTGCTGGCCGGGCACAACCTGCCCGGCGGCGGCTTCGCGGCCGGCATGGTGATGGGCCTCGCGCTGATGATCCGCTACCTCGCCGGCGGACGGTACGAGCTCGACGAGGCCGCGCCCGTCGACGCCGGCGTGCTGATCGGCACCGGCCTGTTCGTCGCCGCGCTGGCGGGGCTCGGACCCACGGCGTTCGGCGGCCAGGTGCTGCAGACGGCCGACGTGTACGTCGACGTCCCGCTGCTCGGCGAGCTGCACCTGGTCTCGTCCGTCGGCTTCGACATCGGCGTCTACCTGGTCGTGGTCGGTCTGGTGCTCGACCTGCTGCGCACGTTCGGCGCCCGCCTCGACCGGCAGATCCTGCGGGCCGAGCGCGAGGCCGCCGCGCAGGGCGCGGGGGAGGAGGCCTGATGGACGTCAACCTCACGCTCGTCGTGGCCACCGGGGTGCTCGTCGCCTGCGGCGTGTACCTGCTGCTCGAGCGCAGCCTCACCCGCGTCCTGGTCGGGCTGGTCCTGATCGGCAACGGCGTGAACCTGGCCTTCCTGGCCGCGAGCGGCCCGGCGGGCGAGTCCGCGTTCTGGGGCTCGGCCGATCCGCAGGACATGGCCGACCCGCTCCCGCAGGCGCTCGTCCTCACCGCGATCGTCATCACCCTCGGCACGCTGGCGTTCCTGCTCGCGATGGCGCACCGCAGCTGGCAGCTGAACCAGCACGACGACGTGCAGGACGACGTCGAGGACGCCCGCATCCGCCGGCTCGCGCTCGACGACGCGACCTCCGACTCCTACGACCTCAACGACGGCGAGGACGGCGGCGACGACGACGAGCCGGGGGAGGAGGGTCGCCCGTGACCAGCCTCGTCCCGCTCCCGGTGCTGCTGCCGCTGCTCGGCACCGGCGCCACCCTGATGCTGTTCCGCCACCCGCGCGCGCAGCGGGCGGTCAGCGTCGTGGTGCTCGTGGCCGTCGTCGTGGTCGCCGCGATGCTGCTCGTGGCCGCCGACCGCGAGGGCCCGCAGGTGGTCTGGCTCGGCGGCTGGGACGAGCTCGGCATCTCGCTGGTCGCCGACCGGCTCGCCGCCCTGATGCTGCTGGTGTCGGCGGTCGTCACCCTCGCCGTGCTCCTCTACTCCGTCGGGCAGGGCGTCTCGGACGAGCAGGACGAGGCGCCGGTCTCCATCTACCACCCGACGTTCCTCACCCTGGTCGCCGGCGTCTCCAACGCGTTCCTCGCCGGCGACCTGTTCAACCTGTTCGTCAGCTTCGAGATGCTGCTGTTCGCGAGCTACGTGCTGCTCACCCTCGGGGGGACCGCCGCGCGGGTGCGGGCCGGCACGATCTACGTGGTCGTGAACGTGGTGTCGTCGATGCTGTTCCTGGTCGCGCTCGCCACCGTCTACGCCGCGGTCGGCACGCTGAACATGGCGCAGGTGGCCGAGCGGGTGGCCGACCTGCCGCCGTCGACCGCGCTGGTGCTGCAGCTGCTGCTGCTCGTGGTGTTCGCGATCAAGGCCGCCGTGTTCCCGCTGTCGCTGTGGCTGCCCGACAGCTACCCGACCGCGCCGGCGCCGGTGACGGCGGTGTTCGCGGGCCTGCTCACCAAGGTCGGCGTCTACGCGATCATCCGGCTGCAGACGCTGGTGTTCCCCGACAGCCCGCTCACCGACCTGCTGCTGTGGGCCGCGCTGCTGACGATGCTCATCGGGATCCTGGGCGCGATCGCGCAGTCGGACATCAAGCGCATGCTCTCGTTCACGCTGGTCAGCCACATCGGCTACATGGTGTTCGGCATCGGCCTGGCGACCGAGGCGGGCGTCTCGGGTGCCGTCTTCTACGTGGCGCACCACATCACCATCCAGACCGCGCTGTTCCTCGTCGTCGGGCTGATCGAGCGCCGGGGCGGCAGCACCTCGCTGCTGCGGCTCGGCGGGCTGGCCAGGCTCGCGCCCCTGCTCGGTCTGCTGTTCTTCGTGCCCGCGATGAACCTCGCCGGCATCCCGCCGATGTCGGGGTTCCTCGGCAAGGTGGGCCTGCTGCAGGCGGGCCTCGCGGACGGCTCGCCGCTGGCCCTCCTGCTCGTGGCCGGCGGCACGGTGACCAGCCTGCTCACCCTCTACGCCGTCGCGAAGACCTGGGCGCTGGCGTTCTGGCGCTCGCCCGAGCAGGCGCACGAGATGGCCGAGCTGGTGTCGGACGAGGACCCGCACGGGTCCGGCGAGCACGCCGCCGCGAGCCACCACCACGGCCACGTCCACGTGCAGGTCGGTGCCCTGTCGTTCGGCGCCAGCGAGGTCGAGGACGCCCGCCGGGTCGCCGACTCCGACGCCCCCGACCGCGACCTGCACCAGCTGCTCGAGGACGGCGCCCTGCCGACCCGCCTGCCCGCGCTGATGGTGGCGCCCGCCGCCGGCCTGGTGCTGGTGTCGCTGGCCATCACGCTGGTCGCCGGGCCGCTCGTCGGCTACACCGAGCGCGCCGCCCACGACCTGCTCGAGCGCACGCCGTACCTGGAGGCCGTCGACGCGAGGTGGTCGCCGTGAGGTGGGTCCCGTGAGCCCGTACACCCGCGTGACCCGCCGCGGTCAGGTGAAGCCCCGCCGCTACCAGGCGGTGCAGCTGCCGATGGTCGCGTGGCTGACCGCGGTGAGCTGGGTGCTGTGGGGCACCTACACCCCGCTGTCGCTGGTGGGCGGGCTGGTCGTGGCCGTCGGGGTGTGCGTGGTGCTGCCGCTGCCGCCGCTGCGCCTGGGCGTGCGCATCCGCCCGGTCGGCCTCGTCGTGCTCGTGTCGAGGTTCCTGCTCGACGTGCTCGTCGCGAGCGTGCAGGTCGCCCGCATCACGCTGGCGCCCCCGCGACCGCTGCGCAACGCGCTGGTCGGGGTGCGGCTGACCAGCGAGTCCGACATCGTCCTGACGGCCGTCGCCGAGATGGTGTCGCTGGTGCCCGGCACCGTCGTGGTCGAGGCGCACCGGGCGAGCCACACGCTGTACCTGCACGCCATCGACGCCCCCGACGAGGAGGCCGTGGTCGCGGTGCGCGAGCGGGTGCTCAGGCAGGAGCGGCGGCTGCTGCGCGCGGTCCGCACCCGCGAGCACCCGCGCGACGCCGCCGCGGACGCCGCCTCCGCCGCCGAGGCCTCGGACGGGAGGACCCCGTGACCGTCCTGGTCGGCACCGCCGCCGCGGTGCTCGCGGTCGCCGCGTTCCTGGTGCTCGCCCGGATGACGCTGGGGCCGACGATGCTCGACCGCGCCCTGTCCTTCGACGTGCTCATCGCCGTGGCGATCTGCGCCGTCGCGGTCGACGCGGCACTGCGCCGCACCGCCGAGAACCTGCCGCTGGTGCTCGTCGCGACCCTCCTCGGGTTCGTCGGGTCGGTCGCCATCGCCCGGTTCACCCCGGGCAGCGACGACGTCGAGGACGAGGAGGGCGAGGCCCTGTGAACGCCGTCCTCGACCTGGTGGGAGGCGCGCTCATCCTGCTCGGCGCGCTGCTGTCGCTGGTGGCGGCCGTGGGCCTGCTGCGCTTCCCCGACCTGCTCACGCGCATGCACTCCGCGTCCAAGCCGCAGGTGCTGGGGCTGATGCTCGTCGCCCTCGGGCTCGCGTGCGTGCTGCGCGACCTGTCGGCGAGCCTGCTGCTGCTGCTCACCGTCGTGGCGCAGATGGTGACCGCCCCGGTGTCGGGCCACATGCTCGGACGGGCGTCGTACCGCGCGGGCCAGGTGCGCACCGACCTGCTGGTGTCGGACGACCTGTCCGAGCACCTCGCGGGCGACGACGAGCACCGCGGCGCCCCGTAGGAGTTCGCAGGAACCTCCCCGCTGCGGGTGCTCGCCCCCCTAGGCTTGTCCGACCTCGGCGGACGGCCGAGGCCGACGAGGAGGTCGCCCCCGATGACCACGGCCGAGAGCCCCGCCCCCGCCGCCCCCGTGGGTGACCCGCGCTGCACGGCGCCGGCCCACGAGGCGGAGGCGCTGCGCCAGGCGCTGGCCGACGCACCCGCGTCGCTGGCCGCGATGTTCCTGGAGCGCGTCCAGCGCAGCGGGTCGTCCGAGGCGTTCCGCCGCCGCAACGTCAAGAAGGAGTGGGAGTCCTTCACCTGGACCCAGACCTCCGCGGCGGTCACCGAGATCGCGGCCGGGCTCATCTCGCTCGGCGTCCAGCCCGAGGACCGCGTCGCGATCGCGTCGAACACCCGGCTGGAGTGGATCCTGTCCGACCTCGGCGTGCTCTGCGCCGGTGCGGCCACCACCACGGTGTACCCGACGACCAGCACCGAGGACGTCCACCACATCCTCGGCGACTCCCAGTCCAAGGTCGTCATCGCCGAGGACACCTCGCAGCTGGCCAAGATCAACGCCTGCTGGGACGACCTGCCCGACCTGACCCACGTCGTGCTCATCCAGTCCGGCAGCCTGATCGCCGCGGGCACCGACGAGCGCGTCATCACCCTCGACACGCTGCGTCGCCAGGGCCGCCAGGCGATGGCCGCCAACCCGTCGATGGTCACCGACCGGGTCGCCGCCACCACCGGCGACCACCTCGCGACGCTCATGTACACCTCGGGCACCACCGGACGCCCGAAGGGCGTGCGGCTGACGCACGCGAACTGGGTCTACGAGGGCCTGGCGATCGAGGCCACCGACGTGCTCCGCGAGGACGACCTGCAGTACCTGTGGCTGCCGCTGTCGCACTCGTTCGGCAAGGTGCTGCTCACCGTCCAGCTGCGCATCGGGTTCGCCAGCGCCGTCGACGGCGACGTGACCGCCCTGGTCGAGAACCTCGCGATCATCAAGCCGACCTTCATGGCCGGTGCCCCGCGCATCTTCGAGAAGGTGTTCGCGAAGGTGACGGCCGGCGCGCACGCCGAGGGCGGCGCGAAGAAGGCGATCTTCAACCGCGCGATGGCCACCGGCCGCAAGGTCTCGCGGCTGCGCCTGCAGGGCAAGGAGCCGAGCGGCCTGCTCGCCACCGAGTACAAGTTCGCCGACAAGCTCGTCTACGCCAAGCTGCGCGAGCGCTTCGGCGGCCGCATCCGCTACTTCATCTCCGGCTCGGCCGCGCTGTCCAAGGACATCGGCGAGTGGTTCCACGCCGCGGGCATCACGGTGCTCGAGGGCTACGGCCTCACCGAGACCTCGGCCGGCACGTTCATCAACCGGCCGAGCACGCTGCAGTTCGGCACCGTCGGCCCGCCGTTCGCCGGCACCGCGGTCAAGCTCGACACCGACGGCGAGGTGCTGCTCAAGGGCCCCGGCGTCATGGACGGCTACCACAACCTGCCCGAGGACACCGCCGAGTGCTTCACCGCCGACGGCTGGTTCCGCACCGGCGACATCGGCGAGTTCACCGGTGACGGCCTGCTGCGCATCACCGACCGCAAGAAGGACCTGATCAAGACCTCGGGCGGCAAGTTCGTCGCGCCGCAGACGATCGAGTCGATGTTCAAGGCGACCTGCCCCTACGTCAGCAACATCGTCGTGCACGGCGAGGGCCGCAAGTTCGTCTCGGCCCTCATCACCCTCGACCCCGAGGCCGCGCAGGCCTGGGCGGCGCAGGTGCCCGAGCTCGGCGAGGGCAGGAGCTACGAGCAGATCGTCGGCTCGCCGGTAGCGCGCGAGATGGTGCAGGAGTACGTCGACCAGGTGAACGCCCGGCTCGGGCGCTGGGAGACGATCAAGCGCTTCGAGATCCTCAAGGCCGACCTGACCGTCGAGTCCGGCGACCTGACGCCGTCGATGAAGGTCAAGCGCCGCGTCGTCGAGGACAAGAACCGCGCCCTACTCGACTCGTTCTACAAGGAGTGACCGGGACGCAGCGGGTGACCGGGCGGCTGCTGGCCGTCTGCCGGGTGCACAGCCTGCACCTCGACCCGGGCGTGGTCGGGGTGACGGCGATCGACAAGCGTCCGCTCGACGAGCCGGTCGCGGTGCGCCGGCTCGGGCTGTACGGCGACGTCATCGCCGACCGCGAGCACCACGGCGGCCCGGACAAGGCGGTGTACGCGTACGCGCAGGAGTCCGCCGACCGCTGGGCCGGCGACCTCGGCGAGGACGTCCCGCCGGGGCGGTTCGGCGAGAACCTGCGCACCGCGGGGCTCGACGTCGACGGTGCCGAGGTCGGCGAGCGCTGGCAGGTCGGTGCCGAGGGCACCGGCCCGCTGCTCGAGGTGACGATGCCGCGCATCCCGTGCCAGACGTTCGGGCGCTGGCTCGGGCAGGAGCGCTGGGTGCGGCGGTTCACCGAGGGCGGGCTGCCCGGCGCCTACCTGCGGGTGGTGCGGCCCGGGCGGCTGGCGGCCGGTGACGCCGTCGACGTCGTGCACCGTCCCGGTCACGGGGTGAGCGTGGCGCGCTGGTTCACCGACCCCACGCCGGCCGACGCGCGCACCCTGGTCGAGGCCGACGAGGCGGGCGGCGTCGAGCTCGCCCCGGCGCTGCGGGCCTACGTCGACCGCGCCCTGACCCGCGCCTGACCTCGCGTCTGTCCGTTCACCACGTTCGGTTGGCGGCCTGCCACTCCACGTGGCGTGCACGCCACGTGGAGTGGCCGCTCACCAACTGAACGTGGTGAGCGGACGAGGTCAGAGGTAGCGCAGCGGGTCGAACTCGTCGATCGGGATGATCCGGACGCGCGGCAGCGGCGTGTTGAAGGCGGCGACGTCGCGCTCGAGGTCGAACACGTCGAGGCCCTCGGACGTCAGCCCGGCGAAGCCGGCGTTCATGAACTCGCGGAAGGCGAGCACGCCGACCCGGCGCTCGGTGCCGAGCAGCGCCTGCACCTGCGGCAGGAAGTCGCCGTCGTGGCTGGCGAGCAGGATGTCGCCGTCGCGGTCGGCCAGCGCCTCGAGCGTGCGCTGGATGCCGATGTCGACCACCTTCTGCCCGGGCGAGCCGGACAGCGGGATCGGCGTGTAGCTCATCGCGAGCAGCGCCTGCACGAACGACATCGGCAGCGTCTCGGAGTGGGCCGCCAGGAAGAACAGGCCCTTCACCGGCTGGCCGTAGCGGGTCTCGGCGAACTGGGCGACGCGCTCCCAGCGCGGCCGCTCGTCCGGGTTCGGGCGCCGCTGCAGCACGCTCGCACCCAGCGTCGCGTCGATGTTCTCGCCGTCGATCAGCAGGTACGTGTGCCGCCCGCCGGGCTGCTCGCTCATGCGCGTCACCCTAGTGGGGCCCGTCCGGACCGGTGGGAGACGATGGGACGTGCCCTCCGCCCTGCCCGACGGCGAACCCGTCCCGGACGACGGCGCCCTCCCGGCGTCCGCGGCCGAGGGCGCCGCCGACCGCGCGCTCGGGCTGTACCTGCACGTGCCGTTCTGCGCCACGCGCTGCGGCTACTGCGACTTCAACACCTACACCGCCCTCGAGCTCGGCCCGCCCGAGCTGCCGGGTGCCTCGGCCGCCGGGTTCGCGGCCACCGCCGCCGACGAGGTGCGGCTGGCCGCGCAGGTGCTCGAGCGGGCCGGGCTGCCCGCCCGCCCGGTCGCCACGGTCTTCGTCGGGGGCGGGACGCCGACGCTGCTGCCCTCGTCCGACCTGGTGGGGCTGCTCGACGTGACCCGCGCCGAGCTCGGGCTGGACGCCGGTGCCGAGGTGACCACCGAGGCGAACCCCGACTCCGTGACGCCGGACTCGCTCGCCGAGCTCGCCGCGGGTGGCTTCACCCGGGTCTCGTTCGGCGTGCAGTCGGTGGTGCCGTCGGTGCTGCGGACGCTGGACCGCACCCACGACCCCGAGCGGGTGCCGCAGGTGGTGGCGTGGGCCCGCGAGGCCGGCCTGCAGGTCAGCGTCGACCTCATCTACGGCACACCGGGGGAGACCGACGACGACTGGGCGCGCAGCCTGGCCGTGGCGACGGCGCTGGCCCCGGACCACGTCTCGGCCTACGCCCTGGTCGTCGAGGACGGCACCGCCCTGGCCGCCGCGGTGCGCCGCGGCCGCGTCGCCGCACCGGACCCCGACGTGCTCGCGACCCGCTACGAGCTGGCCGACGACGCGCTCTCCGCGGGCGGCCTGTCCTGGTACGAGGTGAGCAACTGGGCGCGTCGGGACGACGCCCGCTGCCGGCACAACCTCGGCTACTGGCGCGGGGACGACTGGTGGGGCGTCGGCCCCGGGGCGCACAGCCACGTCGGGGGAGTGCGGTGGTGGAACGTCAAGCACCCGGCGGCCTACGCGGGCCGCCTCGCCGCGGGGCGCTCGCCCGCGGCCGCGCGCGAGGTGCTCGACGCCGAGGCCCGCGAGGTCGAGGCCGTGCTGCTCGGCTCGCGCCTGCGCGAGGGGCTCGTCCGGGCGCTGCTGCCGGCGGCCCGCGCCGGCGAGGTGCCGTCGCTGCGCGCGGAGGGCCTGCTCGCCCCGGACGGGTGCGCAGACGGCTCGGCCGCGCCGGGTCGGCTGGTGCTGACCCGGCGCGGCCGGTTGCTCGCGGACCTGGTGGTCCGTCGTCTGCTGGGCTGGTGAGGTCAGCCGATCATGCGGATGTTGAACGGGTACCGGTAGTTCTCGCCGCGGTTGGCCGCGATGCCCGCCATGATCGCGAACACCAGGTGCACGACGTAGACGGCGAGCACCAGGATCGAGCCGAAGCCGAAGGTGATGAGCGCGAGGATCCACGTCACGACGTAGGCGATGATCAGCGTGATCTGGAAGTTCAGCGACTCGGCCGACTGCGTCTTCACGAACTGGCTGCGGTCCTTGTACATCAGGTACGTGACCAGCGGCGCGATCCAGCCGAGCAGGATCGTCCCGATGTGCGCGAGCATCGCCCAGGTGCGCTCGTCGGACGGGCTCATCGGGCCGCCGGCGCCGGGGCCGGGCGCGTAGCCGGGCTGCTGCCCGTAGCCCTGCTGCGGCTGCTGGCCGTACCCCTGCTGCGGCGGCTGCTGGCCGTAGGCCTGCTGCGGCTGCTGGCCGTAGCCCGGGGCGCCGCCCTGCGGCTGGCCGTAGGCCGGGGGAGCGCCCTGGGCGCCCGGGGGCGGGCCGGCGGGCTGCTGCGGCTTGTCGAACTGGGGCTGCTGCGGGGGCTGGTCGGTCATGGTTCCTCCGGTCGGGTGCTGCTGGGTCGGCGTGCGCCGTGGCGTCCCGGTTCCCCCCGGGGCTGGCGCACAGGCTACTGCTCGGTCGCGGGGGCGGTGACGAAGTCGATCAGCTCCTCCACACGGGACAGGAGCGCCGGGTCGAGGTCTGCGTACGTGCGGACGGTGCCGAGGATGCGCTTCCACCCGCGCGCCACGTCGGCCTGGTCGGCGTGCGGCCAGCCGAGGGCGTCCAGAGTGCCCTTCTTCCAGTCGGTCCCGCGCGGCACCACCGGCCAGCGCTCGAGGCCGAGCCGCTCGGGCCGCACCGCCTGCCAGACGTCGACGAACGGGTGGCCCACGACCAGGACGTGGGCCCGCCCGGGCGTGTCGGCCAGCGCCTGCTGCACGATGCGCGTCTCCTTCGAGCCCGCGACGAGGTGGTCGACCAGCACACCGACCCGCCGCCCCGGCGAGGGCGCGAAGTCGCGCAGCACCGCACCGAGGTCGTCGACGCCGTCGAGGGGCTCGACGACGACGCCCTCGACCCGCAGGTCGTCGCCCCACACCTGCTCGACCAGCTCGGCGTCGTGGCGTCCCTCGACCCAGATCCGCGACCCGCGCGCCACCCGGGCGCGCTGCCCGTGCACGGCGACCGAGCCGCTGGCGGTGCGGGTCGGACGGGCCGGGGCCGCCGGGCCGGTGGGGGCGACCAGCACGACCGGGCTGCCCTCGAGCAGGAAGCCGGCGCCGAGCGGGAAGGTGCGCCGGCGCCCGTGCCGGTCCTCGAGCGCCACGACGTGCATCCCGCCGCTGCGCTCGACCTGCACCACGGCGCCGCACCAGCCCGTCTCGGCGTCCTCGACCACCAGGCCGCGCGCGGCCTCGTGCTGCGGTGCGGCCTCGCGCCGGAAGGGCTGGGCGAGCACGTCGCTGCCGTAGCGGTCGTCGGGGCTCACCTCCCGCACGCTACCGGCGGAGGTCGTAGACTTGGCACTCCGACACCCCGAGTGCCAGACGCCGGGTGCCACACGTCCAGGACGGAGGCCGCATGAGCGAGGAACGCAAGCTGTCCGTGCTGCGGGCGATCGTCGAGGACTACGTCGAGACCCGCGAGCCGGTGGGGTCCAAGGCGCTGGTCGAGCGCCACGCCCTGGGCGTCTCGTCGGCGACGATCCGCAACGACATGGCCGCGCTGGAGGAGGAGGGGCTCATCGCCCAGCCGCACACCAGCGCCGGGCGCGTGCCCACCGACGCCGGCTACCGGCTGTTCGTCGACCGGCTCTCGCAGGTGAAGCCGCTGTCGCAGGCCGAGAAGCGGGCGATCAGCACCCTGCTCACCGACGCCGTCGACCTCGACGACGTGCTCGACCGCACGGTGCGGGCGCTGTCGACGCTGACCCGCCAGGTCGCGGTCGTGCAGTACCCCTCGCTGAGCCGCGCCAGCGTCCGGCACGTCGAGCTCGTCCCGCTGGCGCCCGGGCGCCTGCTGGTCGTGCTCATCACCGACTCCGGCCGGGTCGAGCAGCGCACGGTCGAGGTCGACCCGCAGGTCACCGACGAGCTGGTCGGCGAGCTGCGCGCCCGGCTCAACGCCGGCCTGGCCGGCAGGCCGCTCGCCGAGGTCGCGGTGCTGCTGCCGACCACCGCCGAGGCGTTCCGTCCCGAGGACCGCGACCTGGTGGCCTCGGTCGTCACCGCGCTGATGGACGCGCTGTCGTCCCAGCGCGAGGACCGCGTCGTGCTGGCCGGCACCGCGCACCTGGCGCGCTCGCCGCTGGACTTCAGCCAGTCGATCGGCCCCGTTCTCGAGGCGATCGAGGAGCAGGTGGTGCTGCTGCGCCTGCTCGGCGAGATGGCCGACGACCCCGCGAGCGGGGTCTCGGTGCGCATCGGCCACGAGATCCACCACCAGGGGCTGATCGAGACGTCCCTGGTCTCCAGCGGGTACGGCAGCGGAACACAGGTGGCACGCCTGGGCGTTCTCGGTCCGACCCGGATGGACTACCCGACCACGATGGCCGCCGTGCGCGCCGTCGCCCGCTACGTGTCCCGCATCATCGGAGGCTGATCCTCGACCGTGAGCGACCACTACGAGGTCCTCGGCGTCTCCCGCGACGCCACCCAGGAGGAGATCAAGAAGGCGTACCGCCGGCTCGCCCGCAAGCTGCACCCGGACGTGAACCCGGGTCCGGAGGCGGCCGAGCAGTTCAAGGACGTCTCGCGCGCCTACGACGTGCTGTCGAACCCCGAGAAGCGGCAGACCTACGACATCGGCGGCGACCCGAACGGCTCGGGCGGCGGCTTCGGCCCGGGCTTCGGTTTCAGCGACATCTTCGAGACCTTCTTCAACCAGGGGCAGTCGCGCGGCCCGGTGCCGCGCAGCCGTCCCGGCCAGCCGGCGCAGATCCGGCTCGACATCGACCTGCGCGAGGCCGTGTTCGGCTCCGAGCGCGAGATCAGCGTCGACACCGCGGTCGTGTGCGGCGTCTGCCAGGGCTCGTGCTGCCAGCCCGGCACCCACCCGTCGGCCTGCACCACCTGCGGCGGGCGCGGGCAGGTGCAGCGCGTCGCGCGGTCGTTCCTCGGCCAGGTCATGACGACCACGCCGTGCCCCACCTGCGGCGGCTACGGCACCGTCATCCCCTCGCCGTGCCTGGAGTGCTCCGGCGACGGCCGCGTCCGCACCCGCCGCACCCTGACGATCAAGGTGCCGCCGGGCGTCGGCACGGGCACCCGCATCCAGCTCGCGGGCCAGGGCGAGGTCGGCCCCGGCGGCGGCCCGGCCGGCGACCTGTACGTCGAGATCCGCGAGATGCGGCACGAGCTGTTCCACCGCGAGGGCGACGACCTGCACTGCACCGTCTCGGTCCCGATGACGGCGGCCGCGCTCGGCACCACGCTCGAGATCGAGACGCTCGACGGGCCGGAGAAGGTCGACCTCGCGCCCGGCACCCAGTCGGGCACCGTGCACCGGCTGCCCAGCTACGGCGTCACCGGCCTGCGCAGCGGCTCGCGCGGCGACCTGCACGTGCACGTCGACGTCACGACGCCCACGAAGCTCGACGAGCGGCAGGAGGAGCTGCTGCGCGAGCTGGCCTCCCTGCGCGGCGAGACGCGTCCGTCCGGGCGGCTCGCCAGCACCCACGGCGGCGGCGTGTTCGGCAAGCTGAAGGACCGGTTCGCCGGCCGCTGAGCACCCCCGGAGGCAGGGCTCAGCCGCCGACGGTGAAGGTGCGGGTCTGCTCGAACATCCGCGGCCCCTCCGGCGACTCGCCACCGGACTCGTCCGGCGCCCACACCGCGATCGTGTAGGTGCCGGGCGCGAGCTCGGGCGTGGTGATCTCGTACGGGGCGTACTCGGTCGAGCCGCCCATCGTGAAGCCGGTGCCGACGACCTCGGCGTCGTCGGTGGTGAGCTCCCAGCTCAGGGTCGCCTCGAACGACGTCGACACCCCGGTGACCGTGACGACGCCGGGGGCGACCTGCTGGCCCTCGGTGGGCGACTCGACCCACACCGGTGCCTGCACGTCCTGCTGCGGCGCCCGCGTCATCGCCCCGCCCAGCGCCACCGCGCCCCACGCGTCGTACGGCGCCCCGTCGACGAGGATCGTCACGGGCGCGTTCGACTGGGCGGCGGCCGTGGCCGTCCAGACGAGCTGCTGGATCGCCAGCTCGGCCTCGCGCGTGCCGACGCCGCCGCCGGCGAAGGCGTCCGCCGAGACGTCGATCAGGATGTTCTCGTCGGTCGTGACCTCCAGGCGCGACGGCGCGGACCAGGGTGTGCGGTAGTCGGGGTCGAGCGGACGCTCGCTCATCGCCGCCAGCACGGCCGTGCGGACGGTGCCCCCCTCGTCGGGGAGGGTGCGGAACTCGCGGTAGAGCCAGACGCTCGCCGTGCTGTCGCCGAGCCAGTACACCGGGACGCCCGTCAGCTCCGGCGCCGGCGGTGCCGACGTGGTGGTGGCCGACGGCGCGCTGGTCGTCGCCGACGGCGCGGGCGAGGTGCCGGTCGTGGCGGTCGTCGTCGCGGCGGCGGGGGGCGGGTCGTCGCCGCCGCCCAGCGCCACCACGCCGACCACGCAGGCGACCACGACGACGGGGGCCGCGGCGGCGAGCCACACCACGCCGCCCCGTCGTGCGCGCGGGTGCCGGTCGTCCGCGACCCGCTCGCGGATCGCGTCGTAGCCGTCGCCGGGTTCCACCATGTCGGCCTCCCTGGTCAGGGTCGCGCGCAGCAGCGCGGCGACCTCGTGGTCGTCGTCGTCGACGGGCGTCCGCGGCCCGGGCACGTCGTTCACGGCTGCACCTCCGTCAGCGCCACCCGCAGGGCGGCGAGCCCGCGGTGGGCGTGGGTCTTCACCGCGCCGCGGCTGATGCCGCACAGCTCGGCGATCTCGGCCTCGCTGGCGTCGGCGTGGTACCGGAGCACGAGCACCTCCTGCTGCCGCCGGGGGAGGCGCCGCAGCGCTGCCATCACCCGGGCGTCGTCGGCCGAGCGCGCGGCCAGGTCGTCGGGTCCAGCCGGCGCGGGTGGTGCCGGCTCGCGGTGCCTCTCCTCGACCTGCCGGTGCCGGTGCCACGACCGGGCGCCGTTCACGACGCTGGTGCGCAGGTAGCCGCCCGCCCGCTGCGGGTCGCGCAGGCCCGGCAGGTGCCGGTGGGTCGCCACGAACGCGTCCTGGACGACCTCCTCGGCGGCCGAGGTCGAGCCGAGCAGCAGCGCCGCGAGCCGCACCATCGGCCCCCAGTGGGTGGCGTAGAGCACCCGCAGCGCCTCGTCCGGGTCGTGGGGGAGGGCGTCGCGGCGCTCGTCCGCGTCCCTGCTCCTCGCCACCGTCCTCACCCCTCTCCCACGCGCGGCGGGGCCGGGAGGTTGACACCGCAGCGCGCCCAGCGTCCCGCACGCCGGGACGGGCGCCGCGCAGGCGCGGCCGTCCGCACTGGTCCTAGGGTCGGGGCATGAGCGAGGAGTGCCTGTTCTGCCGCATCGTCGCGGGCGAGGTCCCGGCCGACGTCGTCCGCCGCACCGAGCGCGTGCTGGCCTTCCGCGACGTCGACCCGAAGGCGCCGACGCACGTCCTGGTGATCCCGCTCGCCCACCACGCCGACGTCGGGGCGCTGGCCCGCGAGGACGGCGAGCTGCTCGCCGACCTGGGGCGCGTGGCCGCCGAGGTCGGGGAGGCGGAGTCGCCGGGCGGGTGGCGCCTGGTCTTCAACACCGGGGCCCAGGCGGGGCAGACGGTGTTCCACGTGCACGGCCACGTGCTGGGCGGCCGCGGATTGGGCTGGCCGCCGGGCTGACACCCCTCGGTAGACTGGAGCCCGGCCCCGACGCCCGTCGCGGCCGCGGCAGCCACCGCGACGCCGGTGGTCACGAGCGAGGAGCGAGCGGCACCCAGCCGGCCCATGACTGACGACACCACCTCGGCACCGCGCGACGGCGCGGCGGACGACGTCACCGGCCAGGCCGCCCCCGCGGCCGCGCGCAGCTCGCGCCACACGGTCGCCGTGCCGTCCAGCGTCCCGATGGTCTCCCTCCTCGGCAGCCGCGACGAGCTGCTCCGGGTGGTCGAGCGCGCCTTCCCGCGGGTCGACGTGCTGGTCCGCGGCAACGAGATCACCCTCGACGGGCCGGTCGGCGACGTCGCCCTCGTCGAGCGCCTGGTCGACGAGCTCGTCGCCGTGCTCGGCAGCGGCCAGCACCTCAGCCCCGACGCCGTCGAGCGCTCGATCGGCATGCTGCGCGCGTCGTCCGCCGAGCGCCCGGCCGACGTCCTCACCCTGAACGTGCTGTCGCACCGCGGCCGCACGATCCGGCCGAAGACGTTGAACCAGAAGCGGTACGTCGACGCCATCGACACCCACACCATCGTGTTCGGCATCGGCCCCGCGGGTACCGGCAAGACCTACCTCGCGATGGCCAAGGCCGTGCAGGCGCTGCAGGCCAAGCAGGTCAACCGCATCATCCTGACCCGGCCGGCGGTCGAGGCGGGCGAGCGGCTGGGCTTCCTGCCCGGCACGCTGACCGAGAAGATCGACCCCTACCTGCGGCCGCTGTACGACGCGCTGCACGACATGGTCGACCCCGACTCGATCCCGCGCCTGATGGCGTCCGGGACGATCGAGGTGGCGCCGCTCGCGTACATGCGCGGCCGCTCGCTCAACGACGCGTTCATCATCCTCGACGAGGCGCAGAACACCTCGCCCGAGCAGATGAAGATGTTCCTGACCCGGCTCGGGTTCGGCTCGAAGATGGTCGTCACCGGCGACGTCACGCAGGTCGACCTGCCCGGCGGCACGCAGTCCGGCCTGCGGGTGGTGCGCGAGATCCTCGACGACGTCGAGGACGTGTACTTCGCCAACCTCACCAGCACCGACGTCGTGCGCCACCGGCTGGTGAGCGACATCGTCGAGGCGTACGGGCGCTGGGACGCCCAGCGCTCGCGCGACGAGGCCCCGGCCCGACCGGTGCGCGGCCGGCCGCAGCGCCGATGAGCATCGAGGTCGACAACGAGTCCGGCGTCGCGGTCGACGAGCTCGAGATCGCCGCGCTGGCGCGGCACGTGCTCGACGCCATGCACGTGCACCCGCAGGCCGAGCTGTTCGTGCGGCTGGTCGACACCGACGCGATGAGCGACCTGCACGTGCGGTGGATGGACGAGGAGGGGCCCACCGACGTGCTGTCCTTCCCGATGGACGAGCTGCGTCCGGGCCGCGAGGGGGCGCCGAGCGACCCCGGGCTGCTCGGCGACGTGGTGGTCTGCCCGCAGGTGGCGGCCACGCAGGCCAAGGCCGCCGGGCACGCCACCGAGGAGGAGATCCTCCTGCTCACCACCCACGGCATCCTGCACCTGCTCGGCTACGACCACGCCGAGCCCGAGGAGGAGAAGGAGATGTTCGAGCTGCAGCGACGGCTCCTGCTCACCTTCCTCGGCACCCGCGCCGGCTGAGACCGCCGTGCCCGCAGGCCTGTTCGTCACCCTCGCGATCGTCCTGGTCGTGCTCGCCGGCGTGTTCGCGGCCGCCGAGACCGCGCTGGCGCGGGTCGGGCGCTCGGACGCCGCCCGGCTGGTCGGCGAAGGCCGCCGCGGTTCCGCGCCGCTCGCCGTCCTGGTCGAGGGCGGCGCGTCGTCGTTGAACGTCGCGATCTTCCTGCGCGTCACCTGCGAGGCGGCCGCCGCCGTGTGCGTCGCGCTCGCCGTCGACGCGTTCGTGCAGCGGTGGTGGGCGGTGCTGCTCGTGGCCACCGCCGTGATGGCCGCCGCCTCCTACGTCGTCGTCGGCGTCTCGCCGCGCACGATCGCCCGGCAGCAGCCCGAGCAGGTCGCGCTCGCGGTCGCGCCCACGCTGCGGGCCGGGGTGCGGCTGCTCGGTCCGGTCGCCCGCCTGCTCGTCGTGGTCGGCAACGTCGTCACGCCCGGCCGCGGCTTCCGGCACGGGCCGTTCGCGTCCGAGGACGAGCTGCGCGACCTTGTCGACCTGGCCAGCGAGTCGGACGCGATCGAGGCCGAGGAGCGGCGGATGATCCACTCCGTCTTCGAGCTGGGCGACACCATCGTCCGCGAGGTGATGGTGCCCCGCACCGACATGGTCACCGTGGAGCAGGCCACGGGGCTCGAGGACGCCATGCACCTGTTCCTGCGCTCCGGGTTCTCGCGCATCCCCGTGATCGGCGAGAGCACCGACGACCCGCTGGGGGTGCTCTACCTCAAGGACGTCGCGCGCCGCCTGCACTCCGGCCACCCCGAGAACGACGAGATGGCGGTCGAGCGCGCCATGCGTCCGGCCGTGTTCGTGCCCGAGAGCAAGACCGTCGACTCGCTGCTGCGCGAGATGCAGGGCGACGCCGCGCACGTCGCGCTCGTCGTCGACGAGTACGGCGGCATCGCCGGGCTGGTGACGATCGAGGACCTCGTGGAGGAGATCGTCGGCGAGATCGCCGACGAGTACGACCGCGACCCGCCGCAGGTCGAGGCGCTCGAGGAGGGCACCTACCGGCTCAGCGCGCGGCTGCCCATCGACGACCTCGCCGAGCTGTTCGACGTCGAGATCGACGAGGACGAGGTCGACTCCGTCGGCGGGCTGCTCGCCAAGGCGATCGGCCGGGTGCCGATCCCCGGCGCCACCACGACCGTGCACGGGGTCGTGCTCACGGCCGAGCGCACCGAGGGCCGCCGCAACCGCATCACCTCGGTGCTCGCCCACCGCGAGGCGCCCGAGACCCTGCACGACGACGCGCCGGGAGGCGACTGACCATGTCCGACAGCACGTTCCGCAGCGGGTTCGCCGCGCTGGTCGGACGCCCGAACGCCGGCAAGTCGACGCTGACCAACGCGCTGGTGGGCGACAAGGTCGCGATCACCTCGAGCCGGCCGCAGACGACGCGGCACACCATCCGCGGGATCGTGCACCGTCCCGACGCGCAGCTGGTGCTCGTCGACACCCCCGGGCTGCACCGCCCGCGCACGCTGCTCGGGGAGCGGCTGAACGCGCTCGTCGCCGAGACCCTGGCCGAGGTCGACCTGGTGGTGTTCTGCCTGCCCGCCGACCAGAAGGTCGGGCCCGGGGACCGGTTCGTGGCCTCGCAGCTCGCCGCGCTGCGCGAGGGCCCGGGCGGACGCCGGCGCGGGCCCAAGGTGGTCGCCGCCGTCACCAAGACCGACCTGGTCGACCGCGTCCGCACCGCCGAGCACCTGCTCGCCGTGCAGCAGCTCGGCGAGGCCTCCGGCGGGTGGGACGACATCGTGCCGGTCTCGGCGACGGCCGGTCACCAGGTCGACGTGCTGGTCGACGTGCTGCTCGGCCTGCTGCCGCAGGGCCCGCCGCTCTACCCCGAGGGCGAGCTCACCGACGAGCCCGAGCTCGTGATGGCGGGCGAGCTCGTCCGCGAGGCCGCGCTCGAGGGGCTCGGCGACGAGCTGCCGCACTCGCTCGCCGTCGTGGTCGAGGAGATGGTGCCGCGCGAGGGCCGCGACGACGGCATGCTCGACGTGCGCGTCAACCTGTTCGTGGAGCGCGACTCGCAGAAGGGCATCGTGATCGGCAAGGGCGGCACGCGCCTGCGCGAGGTGGGAACCACCGCGCGGCAGGGCATCTCGCGGCTGCTCGGCGTCCCGGTGTTCCTCGACCTGCACGTCAAGGTGGCCAAGGACTGGCAGCGCGACCCGAAGCAGCTGCGGCGCCTGGGCTTCTGACCCGTGCCCGTTTCGCTAGTTCAGTGTCGGAAGTGACACCGGAGTGGCGTCGCAACACGTGTGCCGTGCCAGGACGCCTCGCTCAGTGCAGGGCGACACCGGCGACGTGCAGCCCACGGTAGAGAGGGCGGCCCAGGCACGTCACCGCTCACCCCTGCGGACCACTGGACGAGGCAAGCTGGCGTGTCACGCCTGTCTTGATGCCACTCCGGTGTCACTTCCGACACTGAACTAGCGAAACGGACGGCGGCGGGCGGTCAGTGGCGGACGGCGGCGCTGCCCTCGTCGACGAGGTGGGGGCCGTCGCGGTGCAGCACCGTCCCGGGCGGGGACGGGCGCGCTGCGGCGAGGTCGGCCGACGACAGCGAGAAGACCACGCGGGTCAGGCCGACGCGCTCCATCGCCCACGAGCACATCGCGCAGGGCTCGCAGCTGGTGTACATCGTCACCTCGGCGACCTGCTCGGGCGCCAGGTGCCGTGCCGCCCACCGGGCCAGCTTGAGCTCGGGGTGCGCGCTGACGTCCGCGTCGGTGACGGTCGTGTTGGTGTCCTCGGCGAGCACCGTGCCGGCGGCGTCGACGAGCAGCGACCCGAACGGCGGGTTCCCGCTCGAGCTGGCCTGCACGGCCAGTGCGATCGCACGCCGCAGCAGGGCGGACGAGGTGTCGTCGAGGCTCACAGGAACAGCGTCCCCTCGGCCACGAGCACGCCGCTCCCGGACAGCTCGACGACGTCGCCGGCGACCCGCACCCGCAGCGTGCTCGCCCGCCCGCTCGCCACGCCCTGCAGCACCTGCACGGCGCCGTCGGCCGGCGCACGCCCGTCGCGGACGAGCAGCGCCGCCAGCGGCCCGGCGGCGGTGCCGGTCGCGGGGTCCTCGGCGATGCCCACGGTGGGGTTGAAGAACCGGGCGTAGGCGTGCGCGCCGTCGTCGCCGGGCTCGGTGCTGAAGACGTAGCAGCCCTCGGCGCCGGCCGCCGCCAGCACCGCGAGCAGCCGGGGCGTGTCGGGCACGGCCGCGTCGACGTCGCGGCGCGTGCGCACCTCCACCAGCAGGTGCTCGGCGCCGGTCCAGACCACCTCCGCGTCGGCCGGTGCCAGGTCGTCGACGTCGAGGCCGAGCGAGGCCGCCAGGGCAGGACGGTCGTCGGCCCGACCGAGGAACCGCGGCGCGGACTGGCGCATCGTGACCAGCGCGGGTGCGCCGTCCGGCCGGGTGACGGTCACCGGCAGCACGTCGTCGCCGATCTGCTGATGGAAGTCGCTGCGCTCCGGGTCGAGGCCGCCGGCGGTGGCCAACCAGATCCACGCGCCCATCGCGTTGTGCCCGGCGCCCAGCACCTCGACGCCGCCGGGGGTGAACGACCGCAGCCGCACGTCCGCGCCGTCGGCGCTGGGCGCGACCAGGAACGTCGTCTCGGACTGGTTCAGCTCGCGGGCCACGGCGGCCATCTGCTCGGTCGTCAGGCCGTCGGCCGACGGCACGAGGGGGAGCGGGTTGCCGGTGAGCGGCAGGTCGGCGAACACGTCGACCCACACGAAGCGCACGTCCACGACCGCGACGCTAGCGGTCGGCCGGCCCGCACGGCACCGATGAGTCGGGCGGTCGGCGCGCGTCCACCCTCGGACCACGACGGAGCACGACGGCCCCGGAGGCGACGATGGCGGCGCGGCAGGGCGCGACGACGACCGAGGTGCAGGACGAGGCGCGCCGGGTGCTGGCCACCAACCGGTACCTGACGCTGGCCACGGCCGACGCCGACGGGCGTCCGTGGGCGACGCCGCTGTGGTTCGCCACCGGCGACGGGCGGACGTTCTTCTGGCTCTCGCGCCCGGGCGCGCGGCACTCGCGCCACCTCGTCGCCCGTCCGTCGGTCGGGCTCACGGTCTTCGACTCGACGGCCGCCTTCGGCGAGGCCGCCGCGCTGTACGCCGAGGCCGCGGCCGAGGAGGTCCCGGAGCCCGACCGCGCGGCCGCGCTCGAGGTCGTCGCCGCCCGCGGGCGCGAGCACGGCCTCGGCGCCTGGGACGAGGACCGGGTCACCGGGACGGCGCCGTTCCGGCTCTACCGCGCCCGCGCCACGCGGGTCTTCGTGCTGGACGACCGGGACGGCCGGGTCGAGGTGCACTGAGGGCAGGGCGCGACCGTCCGCGGACCGGACGCGACCGCCCACCTGCTGGGACGGACGTAGGATCGGGGCATGCGCGTCGGAGTGTTCGGAGCCACCGGTCAGGTCGGGACGGTCATGCGCCGTCTGCTCGAGGAGCGGGACTTCCCGGTCACCGAGATCAGGTTCTTCGCCAGCGCCAGGTCGGCCGGCACGACGCTGCCGTGGAAGGGCACCGACGTCGTGGTCGAGGACTCCGCGACCGCCGACTTCAGCGGGCTCGAGCTGGCGCTGTTCAGCAACGGCAAGAAGGCCTCGCTCGAGCTCGCGCCCAAGGTCGCGGCGGCCGGCGCCGTCGTGGTCGACAACTCCAGCGCCTGGCGGATGGACCCCAAGGTCCCGCTCGTGGTGTCCGAGGTGAACGCGGCCGACCTCGACGACCTGCCCAAGGGCATCGTGGCGAACCCGAACTGCACCACGATGGCCGCGATGCCGGTGCTGAAGCCGCTGCACGACCGCGCCACCCTCACCCGCCTCGTGGTCGCCACCTACCAGGCCGTCTCGGGCACCGGCGGCGCCGGTGTCGACGAGCTCGACCGGCAGGCCAAGGCGGGAGCGGCCGAGGGGCCGGCCCTGGTGCACCACGGCTCGGCCGTCGACCTCGGCGCGCCGCAGGTGTACGCGGAGCCGATCGCCTTCAACGTCCTGCCGCTCGCCGGCTCGGTCGTCGACGACGGCAGCGGCGAGACCGACGAGGAGCAGAAGCTGCGCAACGAGTCGCGCAAGATCCTGCACGCGCCCGACCTGCTCGTCGCCGGCACCTGCGTCCGCGTCCCGGTGTTCACCGGCCACAGCCTCGCGATCCACGCCGAGTTCGCCGAGCCGATCTCGCCCGAGGACGCCACGAAGCTGCTGCAGGACGCCCCGGGCGTGGAGCTCGACGAGGTGCCCACGCCGCTCAAGGCGGCGGGCGCCGACCCGTCGTTCGTCGGCCGCATCCGCGCCGACCGGTCCGCGCCCGAGGGTCGCGGCCTGGTGCTGTTCGTCTCCAACGACAACCTGCGCAAGGGGGCGGCGCTGAACGCCGTGCAGGTGGCCGAGGAGCTCGTCCGCCGCCGCGCCTGATCGCCCGCTCGACCTGCACGCTGTCGCACCCCACCCGTAGCGTCCGGGACATGGCACTCGAACGCGACGACGCGCACGCCCTGCTCGCCGAGCCGTTGGTGGCGGTGATCGCCGTCGAGGAGGCGGGCAGGCCGCCGCTGGCCGTCCCGATCTGGTACGCCTACGAGCCCGGCGGCGACGTGTGGGTCATCACCGAGCGCGAGTCGCTCAAGGCGCGCGCCCTGCGCGCCGCCCGCACCTGCACGCTCGTGGTCGACGAGGTGCAGCCGCGCACGCGGTACGTCTCGGTCGCGTGCGACCTCCTCGACGAGCGCCCGGCGACGCCGGACGACGGCCGCGCCATGGCCGAGCGCTACCTGCCGCCGGAGGCCGTCGAGGGGTACCTCGAGTTCGCGGGGGCGAACATCGGCGCCGAGGTGGTGCTGACCCTGCGCCCCACCCACTGGCGCTCGGCCGACCTCACCGTCTGAGGTCGTCCCAGATCGTCGGTTGCGCACTCTTGTCCGGTTTGCTCCCAGCCTGATAGGAATTGTTCACCGGGCGGTGCCTCCCAGGGCGCCGGCAGCTGCACCGACCTCCGCGCCCAGCGGGGGTCCCCCTCACGACTCGGAGGAACCGCAGTTGCGTCCCACCCTGCCCTCGTCCCGACGACGCCCCGCGCTCGTCCTCGCCGTCGGGTCCGCCCTCACCGCGTCCCTGCTGGTCGGGGGCAGCGCCGTCGGCGCCACCGCCCCGGCGCCGGCCGACCTGCCCGCCTCGTCCACCGCGCTCGACCGGCCGCAGGCCGGTGACAGCGCCTTCCTGGCCGCCGCCCCCACGTGCAGCGAGACCCCGCGCGAGCTGCCGATCACCGAGTTCACCGACCACGCCGAGCTCGGGGCCGAGCTGCAGCGCATCGAGCGCGTGTCCGACGGCGTCGTCGACGTCGAGCAGGCCGGGCGCAGCAACCGCGGCCGCGAGATCTGGACGGCCCGCGTCGGCACCGGCCCCAAGGCGGTGCTCATCACCTCGGAGATCCACGGCAACGAGAAGACCGGCACCGACGCGATCCTCGACCTGCTCGACTGGGTCGGCACGTCCGACTCGCGCAAGGCGCAGCAGTGGCGCGACGAGCTCACGATCGTCGCCATCCCGAAGATGAACCCGGACGGTGCCGAGCTCGACCGCCGCGGCAACGACCAGACCTGGGCCGAGGTGCAGGCCCGGCACCCGCAGCTGCGGGGCGCCGAGCCGGCGTGGAACTACTACGACACCCCGCGCACCGGCGACGACTACGCCGCCGCACCCGGGTTCGACACCAACCGCGACTACCACCCCGACCTCGGGTACGTGCCGCAGGCGGAGGACTTCCCGGGCACCTCGGCCGACTACGGCTGGTACATCACGCCGGAGGCCTCGCTCGTGCGCGACGTGTACCAGGGCCTGACCGCGGAGTTCGGGGAGGTCGACACCTACGTCGACCTGCACCACCAGGGCGCCTGCTACGTCATGCCCGACGACCCGGACGAGTTCGTGACGCTGTCGATCTCGGGCAAGTTCGTGGCCGACCCGGCCACCAAGCCCGAGTACGCGGAGTACGCCGACCGCTACGACCTCGAGTACAGCAAGCAGCTCAACGTCGCGGTGAACCAGGCGCTGCAGGCCAAGGCGTCGCAGCGCCCGATCTTCGGCAACGTCACGCTGTACCCGCAGGACATCGACCTGCCCGGCACCGGCCTCGGGGCGTTCGCGCTGAACGGTTCCGGCGCGGTGCTGTTCGAGGTGCGCGGCCAGACCCAGACGCTCGGCCAGCAGTACCGGGCGGTGCTCACCAGGTCGGTCTACATCGGCCTCGACGGCATGCTCAGCTCGATCGCGTCCGGGCGGGTCGCCGACCTCGACCCGACCGAGTACGACGCCATCCCGCTGCGCGGGCCGAACATCGGCGCCGGTGAGGACGAGGACGCCCAGGTGCTGCGCGAGCAGCGCGCCGGCTGACCTCCACCCCCGTCCGACGGGCGGCGCGCCTCAGGCCCGGCCTGCGGCGCGCCGCTCGCGGCTGCTGGGCCGCCTCCTCCTGGCAACGCGCGCGACGCGACCGCATCCGCGTGGCTAGCGTCGGTGACGTGCCCGACGCGACCTTCGACGACCCGCGCCTCGCGGCGCTCTACGACCCGCTCGACCCCGACCGCAGCGACCTCGACGCGTACGCCGCGCTCGCGGACGAGCTGGGCGCCCGGTCGGTGCTCGACATCGGTTGCGGCACGGGCGTCTTCGCGATCCTGCTTGCCGAGCTGGGGCTGGCCGTCACCGGCGTCGACCCGGCCGGCGCCTCCGTCGACGTCGCCCGGCGCAAGCCCGGTGCCGACGGTGTGACCTGGGTGGTGGGGGAGGCCCGGGCCGCGCTGCCGCTGCAGGTCGACCTGGTGACGATGACGGCCAACGTCGCCCAGGTCTTCACCACCGACGACGCCTGGCGCGAGGTGCTCGCCGCCGCCCACGACGCGCTGCGTCCGGGCGGGCACCTGGCGTTCGAGACCCGCGTCGTCGGGCGGCGCGCGTGGGAGGGCTGGACCCGTGAGGCGAGCGACGACGTCACCGACGTCGCCGGCGTGGGTCCGGTGCGCACCTGGCACGAGGTCGTCCGCACCGAGGAGACCCCGGACGGCCTGCTCGTCACGTTCGACGCGATGAACGTGCTGCCGGACGGCACCGAGCTGGCCTCGTCGTCGACGCTGCGGTTCCCCACCCGCGAGCAGGTCGAGACCTCCCTCGCCGCAACGGGGTTCGAGCTCGTCGAGATCCGCGACGCCCCGGACCGCCCCGGCCTCGAGTGGGTGTTCGTCGCGCGCCGTCCCGCGGGCTGACCACACAGTCCGGCATCCGGGACGGCGGCACCGCCCGTGGACCGCGGCCGGGGACGTGGTTAGGCTGCTGCTGTGCGCGGACGCCTCCTCCTCGGCTGCCGCGGCGAGGGTCGCTGACCGACCGGTCCCCTCGTCGCGGAGTGCTCACCTGCCCGGTCGCCCCTGACGAGCCAGGAAGGCCCATCGTGAGCACCACCCCCGTCACCCCCAGCACCAAGCAGGCCGTCGCCCGCACCACCGGCGACCCGGTGCCGGCGCCGATCGAGGCGCAGCGCGGCAGCACCTACTGGACCGGCGCCCCGCAGCGTCCGTCGTCGATGCCCGCGCACCGGTACCTGCCGTTCCACGAGCAGATCGCCGTCGACCTGCCCGACCGCACCTGGCCCGCGAAGCGGATCGAGCAGGCGCCGCGCTGGTGCGCGGTCGACCTGCGCGATGGCAACCAGGCGCTGATCGACCCGATGAACGCCTCGCGCAAGCTGGCGTTCTTCCAGCTGCTCGTCGAGATGGGCTACAAGGAGATCGAGGTCGGCTTCCCGGCCGCGAGCCAGACCGACTTCGACTTCGTCCGGCAGCTGATCGAGGGCGACCTGATCCCCGACGACGTGCGCATCCAGGTGCTGACCCAGTGCCGCGAGCACCTGATCGACCGCACCTTCGAGTCACTGGTCGGCGCCAAGCAGGCGATCCTGCACTTCTACAACTCCACGTCGGTGCTGCAGCGCCGCGTGGTGTTCGGCATGGACCGCGACGGCATCGCCGACATCGCCACGTCGGGTGCGCGGTTCGCGATGAAGTACGCCGAGATCCACACGCCGCAGACCGAGATCCACTGGCAGTACTCGCCGGAGAGCTACACCGGCACCGAGCTCGAGTTCGCCGCCGAGGTGTGCGGCAAGGTCGCCGACGTCATCGACCCCACGCCCGACCGGCCGCTGATCGTGAACCTGCCGGCCACGGTCGAGATGGCGACGCCGAACGTCTACGCCGACTCGATCGAGTGGATGCACCGCAACCTGCCCCGGCGCGACTCGATGGTGCTGAGCCTGCACCCGCACAACGACCGGGGCACGGGCGTCGCGGCGGCCGAGCTGGGCTACCTGGCCGGTGCCGACCGCATCGAGGGCTGCCTGTTCGGCAACGGAGAGCGCACCGGCAACGTCTGCCTGGTGACGCTGGGGCTGAACCTGCTGAGCCAGGGCATCGACCCGCAGATCGACTTCTCCGACATCGACGAGGTGCGCCGCACCGTCGAGTACTGCAACCAGCTGCCGGTGCCCGAGCGGCACCCGTACGGCGGCGACCTGGTCTTCACCGCGTTCTCGGGCTCGCACCAGGACGCCATCAACAAGGGCTTCGTGCACCTGGAGGCCGACGCCGCCGAGGCCGGTGTGCCGGTCGACGAGTTCACCTGGCAGGTGCCGTACCTGCCGATCGACCCCAAGGACGTCGGCCGCAGCTACGAGGCGGTCATCCGGGTCAACAGCCAGTCCGGCAAGGGCGGCGTCGCGTACCTGATGAAGACCGAGCACCAGCTCGACCTGCCGCGCCGGCTGCAGATCGAGTTCAGCGGGGTCGTGCAGCACCGCTCCGACGACCAGGGCGGCGAGGTGTCGTCCGAGGAGCTGTGGAAGGTCTTCGCCGACGAGTACCTGCCGTCGACCGACCCCCAGGGCGGCTGGGGCCGGCTGTCGCTGCGCGGCACCCGCTCGACGAGCCAGGTCGACGGCGCCGACCGGCTCGAGGTCGACCTGGTCGACCGGGGGGTGGAGCGCACGCTGCAGGGCATCGGCAACGGCCCGATCGCGGCGTTCGTCGACGTCCTCGACTCGCTCGGGGTGCGGGTGCGGGTGCTCGACTACGCCGAGCACGCCCTGGGCGCGGGCGGCGACGCGCGCGCCGCGTCGTTCGTCGAGTGCGAGATCGGCGACCGGGTGCTGTGGGGCGTCGGCATCGACCACAACATCGTCACCGCCTCGCTCAAGGCGGTCGTCTCGGCGGTGAACCGCAGCAGCAGGTGAGGGGGCCACCGGGGCGGGTGCGGCGCCCGGGCGGTTCCTGCCACCCTGCGCAGGATCGTCCGGGATCCGCTCACCCGGTCGGACGCACCACGGGGGTCGGGTGCCGTCGATGCCACGGTGCGTGACGCGTCCGCGTGCGACACTTCGGACGGTAACCGGCACCCCGAGCAGGCCCCAGGAGCGAGCATGACGTCGACGTCGACGGCCCTGTGCCTCGTCGACGAGTTCGGCCCGTTCGACCTGCTCACCGACTGGGCGCACGGCCTCTACCTCGAGGGACGCCACGAGGAGGCGGTGCGCGCCGGCCGCGAGGCGCTGGCGATGGTCTCGTTGACCGACGACCAGATCTCGCCGCTCTACCTGCACTACATCATCGGCACGTCCCTGCACGAGCTCGGCCAGAGCGTCGAGGCGACGCTGAACGCCCAGCTGCTGCTCGCGCGGATCGACCCCGAGCGCCAGCCGTACTGGCGGGCGAAGGGGCTGTCGCTGCTGGCCGAGGCGTACATCCGCGAGGGCGAGATGGACCGCGCGATGGACGCCCTCGCCGAGGCCAGCGCGCTGCTGCACCGCTTCCCCTCGAACGCCTACAACCACATGTCGGCGAGCATGGCGGTCGCCCTGGCGATGCGGGCGATGTACGTCTACCGCGAGGCCGACGCGCTGCTGGTGGCGAGCATCGGCACCACCGCGGCCTCCATGAACCTGCTCGTGCTCGACGAGGCCTGCCAGTCGCTCCTGTACTGGGCCGCCAGCTGCGAGCTGGTCGGTCGCGACGCCGAGGCGCGCGGCCTCTACGTCGAGGCGCTCTCGCGCTGCCTCGCCACGCTGCGGTCGGCCCGCTCCCTCGACGAGCCCTTCATGGTGCTGCGCTCGCAGATCGTCGAGGCGTTCGTGCTGGAGCGGCTCGGGCACGGCGAGGTCGCCGCCGCCACCCTCACCCGCCTGCTCGCCGAGCACGACGTCCGCGACGAGGTGATCGACGGCCATCTGGCCCGCATCGCCCTCGCCCGGGTGCTCGCGACCCAGGGCCGCACCCAGGAGGCGCAGACCCACCTGCGGGCGGCGATCCGGTTCGCCGAGCGCGCCGCCCGCGACGTCTGGGCCGCGACCGCGGTGCTCGTGCAGGTCGAGGTCGACCGCATCGAGCACGGCGACCACCCGGGGCTCGACCGCACGGCCCGGGTCGCGCGGGAGTCGATCCTGCGGCTTTGGCGCGACCGGGAGAGCCGGTTCGCCGACATCCAGGCGCGCAGCCGGGTGGCCGAGCTGCTGCAGCAGACCGAGCGGATGGGCCAGGAGGTGCTCGAGGACCCCCTCACCGGCCTCGGCAACCGGCGGCGGCTGGTCGACGCCATCGCCGGCCGCACCGACGTGATCTCGGCGATCTTCGTCGACCTCGACCGGTTCAAGGACACCAACGACACCTACGGCCACGCCGTGGGCGACCGGGTGCTGCTGACCGTGGCCGACCTGCTGCGCACGAGCACCCGCTCGCAGGACGTCGTGATCCGCTACGGCGGCGACGAGTTCATCGTCCTGGTCGACTCCGACCCGGTGGCCGCGCACGCCGTCGCCGACCGCGTGCACCTGGCCGTGCAGCAGCACGACTGGGAGCAGCACCACCCGGGCCTGCAGGTGACGGTGTCGGTCGGCGTCGCCACCTCCCAGCGCGCCGACGCCGTGCTCGCCGCCGCCGACAAGGCGCTCTACTCGGCCAAGAGCCAGGGCCGCGACCAGGTCGTCCTGCTCTGATCCGCGTCCTGCGCTGATCCCGCGCGTCCCACGCACGCGTCCTCCACGGCGCGGTCGCGCGGCTGGGGGATGATGGACCGGTGAGCACCTTCCGGGACGACGCCGTCGTCCTGCGCACCCACAAGCTGGGTGAGGCCGACCGCATCATCACGCTGCTCACCCGCCACCACGGACGCGTCCGCGCGGTCGCCAAGGGCGTGCGGCGCACGTCGAGCCGGTTCGGGTCGCGGCTCGAGCCGTTCATGCTCGTCGACGTGCTGCTGTGGCAGGGCCGCAACCTCGACATCGTCAACCAGGTCGACGTCACCGGGCCGTACGGCGCGACGATCGCGTCCGACTACCGCCGGTACACCGCCGCGACGGCGATGGTCGAGACCGCCGAGCGGATGACCGAGAACGAGCGCGAGCCGGCGACCCAGCAGTTCCTGCTGCTCGTCGGCGGCCTGCGCACGCTGGCCTCGTCCGAGCACGACCCGGCGATGGTGCTCGACGCCTTCCTGCTGCGGTCGCTGTCGGTGGCGGGCTGGGCGCCGTCGTTCCGCGACTGCGCCCGCTGCGGGCTGCCCGGCCCGCACCGGGCGTTCAACGTCGCGAGCGGCGGCGTGGTGTGCGCGGGGTGCCGTCCGCCCGGGTCGGCCTCGCCCGCGCCCGAGACGCTGGACCTGCTCGCCGCGCTGCTCAGCGGCGACTGGGAGGTCGCCGACGCCAGCGACCCGCGGCACCGCCGCGAGGGCAGCGGGCTCGTCGCGGCCTACCTGCAGTGGCACCTCGAGCGCGGCGTCCGGTCGCTGCAGCACGTGGAGCGCGCGTGAGCCCCCGCCGGCGGAAGGTGGTAGCCGCACCGCGACGCGAGCCGGTCGCGCCGCCGCCGCACCCCACCGGCATCCGGCCCCCGGAGATCGCCGCCGACCAGCTGCCCGGGCACGTCGCCGTCGTCATGGACGGCAACGGCCGCTGGGCCAACCGCCGCGGCCTGCCCCGCACCGCCGGGCACGAGGCGGGGGAGCAGGCCCTGTTCGACCTGGTGGCCGGGGCGATCGAGGTCGGCGTCCCGTACCTGTCGGTGTACGCCTTCTCGACCGAGAACTGGAAGCGGTCGCCCGAGGAGGTCAAGTTCCTCATGGGCTACAACCGCGACGTGCTGCGCCGACGCCGTGACCAGCTGCACGAGTGGGGCGTGCGGGTGCGGTGGGCCGGACGCCGTCCGCGGCTGTGGTCGTCGGTGGTGAGCGAGCTCGCGATCGCCGAGGAGCAGACCCGCGACAACGGCGTGATGACGCTGACGCTGTGCGTCAACTACGGCGGACGTGCCGAGATCGCCGACGCCGCAAGGGAGATCGCCCGTCAGGCCGCCGCCGGCACCCTCGACCCCGACCGCGTCGACGAGCGCACGGTGGCCCGGTTCCTCGACGAGCCGGACATGCCCGACGTCGACCTGTTCCTGCGCTCGTCGGGGGAGCAGCGCATCTCCAACTTCCTGCTGTGGCAGTCGGCCTACGCCGAGCTCGCGTTCGTCGACACCCTCTGGCCGGACGTCGACCGCCGGCACCTGTGGGACGCCCTGCTCGCCTACGCGGGCCGCGAGCGGCGCTACGGCGGCGCCGTCGACGCCCCCACCGCGGCGGGCTGACCGCGCCCACCTCCCCGAATCGTCCGAGACCCGGCGTCCGGAGGACGGTTCCGGCCCCGACTCCCGGACGATCCGGGCCAGGGGGGCGGCCGTGACGGCCGGGTGACGCCCGTCGTGCGGGCGTCCTGAGACGACCTGACGAGGTCGTGACGGGTTGATGACACCCGTTGAGGTGCAGCCGGTCCTGTGCTGACGTGGAGAGGGTCACCAGCCTCGAGCAGGAAGGACGCCACGCCATGAGCGCGACCCTCGACCACACCGCCGGTGCAGCAGCGCAGGCCACCGCCGATCCCGAGCTGCCCTCGGTCGCGAAGGCGGCGACCTGGGCGCTCGGCGCGTGCCTGGTCGTCCCGATGGCGCTGTTCGCCGCGGCCTCGTTCGCCGGCACCCCCCTCGACGTCGTCCGCTCGGACGGCCGCGAAGTGACCGTCACGTCGGGCACCGTCGGCGTGACCGTCCTGCTCGCCGTCGGCGCCGGCACCCTGCTGCTGGCGACGGTCGGACGCCGGAGCCGCCGCGCCTGGCTCGGGGTCGCCGCGGCCGGCGCCGTCGTCGGGATCGCGTCGACCGCGGCCCCGCTCACCAGCACCGCCGCGCCGGTCACGACGGCTCTGCTGGTCGCGATGCACGTGCTGTGCGGCCTGGTCTGGACGACCGTCCTGGTCTCGCTGCTGCGCCGCGCAGGCTGAGTGCGCGGACCGGAGCCCGGCCGACCGCCCGCTAGGACGCGCCGCGGGCGCGGCAGTCGGCGCAGAGGCCGAAGACCTCGACCTGGTGCTCGACGTCGCTGAAGCCGTGCTGCTCGGCGACCTGCGCGGCCCACCGCTCGACCGGACGGTCCTCGACCTCGACGGTGAGACCGCAGGAGCGGCAGACCAGGTGGTGGTGGTGCCGCGGGGTGCGGCAGCGGCGGTAGACGGCCTCACCGTCCTCGGTGCGCAGCACGTCGACGTCGCCGTCGGAGGCCATGCCCTGCAGCGTCCGGTAGACCGTGGCCAGCCCGATGCCGGTGCCGCCCTCGCGCAGGGTGGCGTGGATGTCCTGGGCGCTGCGGAAGGTGTCCTGCTCGTCGAGCAGGTCGAGCACCGCCGCGCGCTGCTTGGTGGGCCGACGGGCCGGCCGGGTCTCGGTCACGCCCGTTCTCTCTCGCTGGTCACGGGGACATCCTGCCCGTGCTGGTGCTCGTGGTAGTGCCCGACGTGCGCGGCGTGGCGGTGGCCGTCGTGCAGGTAGTCGACGTGGTCGCCGTGCGGGACGGCCGGGTGGCCGCACTCCTCGCCGTGCTCGTGCGGGTGGTAGTCGACGCGTGGCGCGAGGCGACGGGCGAGCCGCGCGCGCACCTGCACCACGACGACCGCGACGAGGAACACCGCGATCGCCAGCAGCACGATCGTGCCGCCGGACGGCGTGTCGGCGTAGTACGACAGCGTCGCCCCGCCCACACCCGACAGCACCCCGACCACCACGGCGACGAGCACGGTGCCGCGGAAGGTGCGCGAGACCTGCTGCGCCACCGCGTTCGGCACGATCATCAGGGCGCTGACCAGCAGCAGCCCGACGACCCGCATCGCCACCACGACGGTGACGGCGGTGAGCACGGCCAGCAGCAGGTTCATCGCCAGCACGGGCAGGCCGGCGGCCCGCGCGTACTCCTCGTCGTTGCTGACGGCGAACAGCCGCTGGCCGAGCACCGCGACGCAGCCGAGCACGACGACCGCGAGCACCGCGAACGCCACCAGGTCGGACGGCGAGGTCGTCGTCAGCGAGCCGAACAGGAAGGCGGTGAGGTTGTTGGCCGAGCCGCCGGAGGACCGGCTGATGAGCACGACGCCGCCGGCGATGCCGCCGTAGAACAGCACCGCGAGCGCGACGTCGCCGCTGGTGCGGCCGGTGCGCCGCAGCAGCTCGACGAGCACCGCGCCGGCGACGGTCGCGACGAGCGCCGTCCAGACCGGGCTGGTGCCGGTGAGCAGGCCGACGGCGACCCCGGTGAGGGCGACGTGCCCCATGCCGTCGCCGACGAGCGCCAGGCGCCGCTGCACCAGGAACGTGCCGACGGCCGGGGCGGTCAGCCCGACGAGCAGCGCGGCCAGCAGGGCCCGCTGCATGAACTCGTACGACAGCAGCTCCACGTCAGCGCGTCCTCGGCTCGGCGACCCAGCCCGGGGCGTGGTCGTGGTGGTGCTCGTCGAGGTGGTGGGCGTGGTCGTGCACGTGCAGCAGGTGCTCGGCGAGGGGGCCGTCGTGGGTGACGCGCCCCTCGTCGAGCACGACGCAGCGGTCGAGCACCGGTGCGAGCGGCCCGATCTCGTGGGTCACGACGAGCAGCGTCACCTGCCGGTCGGCGAGCGCGCCGAGGGCGCGGGCGAGCGCCACCTGCTGCGAGGCGTCGACCCCGGCGGTGGGCTCGTCCATGACGAGCACCTCGGGCTCGGCAGCGAGCGCGCGGGCGACCAGCACGCGACGCTGCTGCCCGCCGGACAGCTCGGCCACGTTGCACCCGGCGCGGTCGGCGAGGCCGACCACCTCGAGCGCGCGCTCGACCGCGTCGCGGTCGGCCGGTCGCGAAGGACGCCACCACCGGCGGCGGGCCAGGCGCCCGGACGTCACGACCTCGCGCACGGACGACGGCACCGGGCCGCCGACGGTGTGCCGCTGCGGGACGTACCCGACCCGCCAGCGCTGGGTGAACCGGGCCAGGGGGACACCGAACAGCTCGACCGAGCCCGCCTGCGCGTCGGCGAGCCCCAGCAGCCCCTTCACCAGGGTGGTCTTGCCCGACCCGTTGGCCCCGAGCAGCGCGACGGCCTCGCCGGCGTGCACGTCGAGGTCGAGGTCGCGCACGACCCGCGACCCGCCGTAGCCGATCGCGGCGTGGCGGGCGCGCAGCACGGGGGCGCCGTCGACGGTGTGCACGTCGCCATCATCGCGCCTCGCGAGCAGGTCGGTCACCGGCGGACCCTCACGAGCAGCCGAGGCCCGTCTGCAGGCTCGCCAGGTTGGCGTCCATGACCTCGAGGTAGTCGGCGCCCGCGCTCTGGTCGTTCAGTCCCTCGATCGGGTCGAGCACCGCGGTGCCGGCACCGGTCTCGGCGGCGACGACCTCGGCGACCTCGGGGCTGACCAGGGTCTCGGTGAAGATCGTGGTCACCCCGTGCTCGCGGACGAACTCGGTGACCGACGTCAGCTGGCCCGGGCTGGGCTCCTGCTCCGGCGAGATACCGGTGACGCCGACCTGGTGCAGGTCGTAGCGGTCGGCCAGGTAGGCGAACGCGGTGTGCGCCGTGACCAGCTCGCGCGAGGTGCACTGCGCCAGGCCGTCGGCGAACCGCGCGTCCAGGTCCTCCAGGTCGGTGCGCAGGGCGGCCGCCCGCTCGGTGAACGCGTCCGCCTGCTCGGGCGAGCGCTCGGCCAGGGAGGCCGCGAGGGTGTCGGCCGCGTCGGCGAGCCGGGTCGGGTCGAGCCAGAAGTGCGGGTCCTCGTCGCCGTGGTCGTGGCCCTCGTGGCCCTCCTCGCCCTCGTGGCCCTCCTCGCCCTCGTGCGCGTGCTCGCCCTCCTCGGCGGCGAGCAGGTCGACGTCGGCGGTCAGGTCGAGCACGCCGGCGGGGTCGCGCTCAGCGGCCGCGTCGTCCAGCGCCGGCTGCAGGCCGGGGACGACGAGCACGAGGTCGGCGTCGACCACCTGGCCCACGTCGCGCGGGGCGAGCTCGAGGTCGTGCGGCTCCGCGCCGGGCGGCGTCAGGTTCACCACGTCGACGGCGTCGCCGCCCACGCGCTCGGCGACGAACTGCAGCGGGTACGCGCCCACGACCACGGACAGGCCGTCGCCGCCGTCGGCCGAGGCGGAGCCGCAGGCGGCCAGGCCCGTGCCGCCCAGGGCGAGCAGGAGGGCGGCGGCGAGCGGGCGGGACCGGAGCAGGGGGGAGCGCGTCACCCCGTCAGCATCAGTTGAGAACGATTGTCATGTCAAATCGAGCCGGGCCGCGACGGTGGCCGCGAGCAGCCCCAGGACCAGGATCCGCAGCGCGCGCCCGGGCACGGTCAACCGGTGCCACGTGGCCAGGGTGAGCGCGGCGAGGGCCACCACGACCAGCCCGAGCAGCAGGGCCGACACCCAGCCGTCCAGCAGCAGGCCCGCGAGCGTGGCCACGCCGACCGCGGCCACGACGAGGGCCATCTGCACGCGCGAGGGACCGCGCGGGGCGGAGGGTCCGGGTGCGGGGGAGGCGGGTCGGCCGGGACGGGGCATGGCAGCATCCTGCCGTGCCGACGTCCGACCGCTTCGTGGTGGTGAACCGCTACCGCGTCGAGCCCGCCGACCGCGCCGAGTTCCTGGCGCTCGCCGACCCCGCCCTGCGCGCGCTCGCCGCGCGCGAAGGCTTCGTGTCGGGGGAGGTGGCGGCCAACGTCGACGACCCCGACCTGCTCGCGATGCTGACCCGCTGGCGCGACGTCGGCTCCTACCGCCGCGCGCTGTCGCACCACGAGGTGAAGGCCACGGCGGTCCCGCTCATGTACCGCTGCGTCGACGAGCCCGGCGCCTACGAGGTCGTGCTCGACGTCCGGGACGGCGAGGTCGTCGCCCACGCGAGCGACCGCGCCGACGAGCACTGACCGGCGACCACTAGCCTGGGACGCTCGCCCGCCGACACCCAGCCGGATGGAGATCCACCGTGGCCGCACCGTCCCGTCTCGACACCGTCATCAGCCTCTGCAAGCGCCGGGGGTTCGTGTTCCAGAGCGGTGAGATCTACGGCGGGACGCGCTCCGCGTGGGACTACGGCCCCCTCGGCGTCGAGCTGAAGGAGAACATCAAGCGGCAGTGGTGGCGCACCGTCGTCACCGGCCGCGACGACGTGGTCGGCCTCGACTCCGCGATCATCCTGCCGCGCCAGGTGTGGGTCGCCTCCGGCCACGTCGGCGCGTTCACCGACCCGCTCACCGAGTGCACCTCGTGCCACAAGCGGTTCCGCGCCGACCACCTGCAGGAGGGTGTGGCGGAGAAGAAGGGGATCGAGAACCCCGACGAGGTCGAGCTCTCGACCATCGCGTGCCCCAACTGCGGCACCCGCGGCCAGTGGACCGAGCCGCGCGACTTCGAGATGATGCTGAAGACCTACCTCGGCCCGGTCGAGGACGAGTCGGGCCTGCACTTCCTGCGGCCCGAGACCGCCCAGGGCATCTTCGTGAACTTCAAGAACGTCGAGGCCAGCGCGCGCAAGAAGCCGCCGTTCGGCATCGGCCAGATCGGCAAGTCGTTCCGCAACGAGATCACGCCGGGCAACTTCATCTTCCGCACCCGCGAGTTCGAGCAGATGGAGATGGAGTTCTTCGTCGAGCCCGGTACCGACGAGACCTGGCACCAGTACTGGATCGACGAGCGCACGAGCTGGTACACCGACCTCGGTATCGCGCGCGAGAACCTGCGGCACTTCGAGCACCCGCAGGAGAAGCTGTCGCACTACTCCAAGCGCACCGTCGACATCGAGTACCGGTTCGGCTTCCAGGGCTCGGAGTGGGGCGAGCTCGAGGGCATCGCCAACCGCACCGACTTCGATCTCGGCACCCACTCCCAGCACTCGGGCACCGACCTGAGCTACTTCGACCAGGCGAAGAACGAGCGCTGGACGCCGTACGTCATCGAGCCCGCAGGTGGTGTGACCCGTTCGCTCATGGCCTTCCTCGTCGAGGCCTACACCGAGGACGAGGCGCCGAACGCCAAGGGCGTGATGGAGAAGCGGATCGTGCTGAAGCTCGACCACCGGCTGGCCCCGGTGAAGGCCGCCGTCCTCCCGCTCTCGCGGCACGCCGACCTCTCGCCCAAGGCGCGCGACCTCGCGGCCGCACTGCGGCGCAGTTGGAACGTCGACTTCGACGACGCCGGTGCGATCGGCCGCCGCTACCGGCGCCAGGACGAGATCGGCACGCCGTTCTGCATCACCGTCGACTTCGACACCCTCGACGACGACGCCGTCACCGTGCGCGAGCGCGACTCGATGACCCAGGAGCGCGTGGCGCTCGGCCAGGTGGAGGGCTACCTGGCGCAGCGCCTCCTCGGCTGCTGACGGCGCACACGTGGTCCGGTCGCAGCCGGGGCCCGCGTGGGTCGTCCCGGTGCTGTTCGCCGCCCTGGGCGTGCTGTGGGGCATCCCGTACCTGCTGATCAAGGTCGCCGTCGGCGAGCTCGAGCCGGCGGCGATGGTGCTCGGGCGCACGGCGACGGCGGCCGCCGTGATGGTGCCGCTGGCGCTGTGGCGCGGCGAGCTGGTGCCCGTGCTGCGGCGCTGGCGCCCGGTGGTGGCGTTCGCCCTGGTCGAGATCACGGTGCCGTGGCTGCTGCTCGCCCGGGCCGAGGTGCACCTGTCGAGCTCGCTCACCGGCCTGCTGCTCGCGGGGGTGCCCGTCGCCGGGGTCGTGCTGGGCCTGGTGCTGCGCACGTCCGAGCGGCTCGGTCCGGTCGCGCTCGGCGGCATCGCGCTCGGGCTGGTGGGTGTCGCGCTCCTGGTCGGGGTCGACGTCGGGGTGCTCGGCGGCGGTGGGCGCGAGCAGTTCGTGGCGGTGGCCGAGGTGGGCCTGGTGGCGGTGCTCTACGCGGTCGGGCCGGTGATCATGGTCCGCTCGATGAGCGACCTGCCGTCGGTCGGCGTCATCGCGGTGGCGCTGCTCGTCGCGACCACCGTGGTCGCGGTGCCCGGGGTGCTCGTCGCGCCGTCGTCGCTGCCGTCGGCGCCGGTCGTGCTGTCGGTGGTCGCCCAGGCGCTGCTGTGCACCGTGCTGGCGTTCCTGCTGCTGTTCGCGCTGGTCGCCCGGGTGGGGGCGGTGCGCGCGACCCTCATCACCTACCTGAACCCGGCCGTCGCCGTGCTCGCCGGGGTGCTCGTGCTCGGCGAGGCCCTCACCTGGGCGACCGTCGCCGGGTTCGTCCTCGTCCTCGCGGGCTCGGCGCTCGCCTCCCAGCGGCGCCCGGTGCCTCCGCCGGACGCCGCCGTGGTGGCGGACGCCGTGCCCGAGGCCTCAGCCGGCGAGCTGCGCGACCGCTGAGCCGACGATCTCCATGCTCACCTGCAGCCGCTCGGCGCTGATGTTCTTCGCGATGGTGTCTTCGGGCGAGTGGTACGGCGGCTCCAGCAGCGCCGGGCTGGCCTCGCCGCGCCAGGAGAAGTTGCCGCTGGCGATGCCGACCTCCTGGAACGACTGGTGGTCGCTCGCGCCGCGCGTGGTCACCGGGCTCACGTCGTAGCCGAGCCGGCCCGCCACCTCGCCCACCGTGCTCGTGACCACGTTGTCGACGCCGTCGAAGGACAGCCGCCAGTAGGTGACGGCCGGGTCCCACGAGGTGGCGACCATGTCGTTGTTCACGACGCCGACGATGCGGTCGCGCTCGGCTTGCGGCAGCTGCGCGACGTGGTACCGGCTGCCGATCAGGCCCTGCTCCTCGCTGCCCCAGAGCATCACGCGCATCGTGCTGGTCGCCGACTTCAGCGGCCGCAGCACGCGCGCCAGCTCGAGGCACAGAGCCGTCCCGGAGCCGTCGTCGTTGGCGCCGGGTGCGCCGATCACCGAGTCGTAGTGGGCGCAGAAGCCGACCACGGGGGCGTTCGGCTGCGGGCGGCCCTGCGGGCCGCGCTCGCCGATCACGTTGCGGCTGGTCAGGTTCCGGTGCGCCGTGGTCGAGACCGTCACGGTGTGCGGACGGACGGCGATGCCCTCGCGCAGCCGCTGCTTCTGCACCTGGGCGACGCCCACGACCGGGACGGCGACCGCGACGGTCAGCGTCGGCGACGAGGCCGAGGTGCGGCGCGGGAACACCGAGTCGGTGCGCAGCAGGACGACCGCGGCGGCGCCGGCGGCCACGACGGCCTGCACGCGCGCGGTGCGGCCCGGCACGTCGCCCGGGTCGTCGACCAGGACGACGGCACCCGGTGCCGCGGCCACCCAGGCGCCGGCCGGGTCGGCAGCGCCGGCGTCGACGAGCGCGCCGGTGACGGTGGTGTCGAGCGCACCCTGGGGCGAGGCGCCGACCTGCCAGCAGACGTCGTCCCCGAGGGACGGCGTGGCGGCCAGCTCGCCGAGGAACTTGTCGGCGACGGGGAACGGCTCGAGCCGCACCGTCCAGCCGAACCGGTCGAGCTGGCCGGCGATGTAATCGGCGGCGCGCGACTCCGAGTCGGTGCCGCCGATGCGCGGGCCGATGTCCTCGCTGAGGATCCGGATGTGCTCGATCGCCCGGCCGATCCGGATGCGCTCGACGACCTGCTGGTCGAGCGGGTTCAGGGCGGCGGTGCGCGCGGTGCCGGGCCGGCGGCCGTCGACCGCCCAGGCGGGCATCGGCAGCAGCGCCGCGGCGCCGGTGCCGGCCAGGGCGGCGAGCGCGCCACGGCGGGAGAGGGGGGACGAGGTGGGAGTGGTCACGGGTGGGTCCTCCGCTGGGTGACCGGCCGTCGGGGTCGGGCGGTCGGTCACCGGATCCCATCACCCGGGACGCCCGGTCCACAAGCATCTGTCCTGGTTCGGGCAGTGTGCGCCGCTCGTCACGACCTGGCAGGCACCTCGATCGCCATCACGCAGTTCTTCAGGCCCTTCGGCCGGACGTACGCGAAGCCGAGCCGCTCGTAGAGCCGGCGCGTGCCGTTGTAGAGGAACGAGGCCGACATCTTCTTCGTCTGCTCGGTGAGGTCGTGCGGGTACGACTCGACCAGGCCGCCGCCCTGCCGGGCGATCAGGTCGAGCGCTCCCCGGATCGCGGTCTCGGTGACGCCCTGCCGGCGGTAGCGCCGGTCGACGAACACGCAGGTGATGCGCCAGTCGGGGTCGCGGTCCTTCTCGGCGTCGTACTGCTTGCGGTGGTGCAGGTTCGGCAGCTCGGCCGGCGGTCCGAACTGCGCCCAGGCGACCGCCTCGTCGCCGTCCAGCACGAGCGCCGCGTGGGCCCGACCCTGCTCGACGAACCGGCGCTTGGACTCGCGGCTGCCTTCGGCGCCTGGGCCGCGCTCGGGGTCGTCGGGGTGGAACCAGGTGCACCAGCACCCGCCGAAGATGCCGCCGTGCCGCTCGACCAGCGCGTCGAAGGCCGGCCAGGTGGAGGTGTCGAGCGGGCGGACCTCGAGGGTGGCGTCGTCGACGGCCACGCGGTCCCTGGGCGGGGTCATGGGGCCACCGTAGGAGCGCACCCGGACGATCGGCGTCCGGATCGGATTCGGGTCCGGCGCGGGCGGCTGCGAGAATGCCTCCCGTGACCCAGCCGCTGCGGATCGGACCGCACACCGCCGCGATGCCGGTGGTGCTCGCGCCGATGGCCGGCATCACGAACCAGGCGTTCCGCGCGCTGTGCCGCCAGTTCGGGCCCGGCGGGATCTACGTGAGCGAGATGGTCACCTCGCGCGCCCTGGTCGAGCGGACGCCGGAGTCGATGCGGCTGATCCGGCACGACGCCGACGAGTCGCCGCGCAGCGTCCAGCTCTACGGGGTCGACCCGGCGACGGTGGGGGCGGCGGTGCGGATGCTCGTCGACGAGGACCGCGCCGACCACGTCGACCTGAACTTCGGCTGCCCGGTCGCCAAGGTGACCCGCAAGGGCGGGGGAGCGGCGCTGCCGTGGAAGACCGAGCTGTTCCGCGGGGTCGTGCGCGAGGCCGTGCGGGCCGCGTCGCCGGCGGGGGTGCCGGTCACGGTGAAGATGCGCAAGGGCATCGACGCCGACCACCTCACCTACCTCGACGCGGGGCGCATCGCGCAGGACGAGGGCGCGTCCGCCGTCGCCCTGCACGCCCGCACCGCCGAGGAGTACTACGGCGGCGAGGCCGACTGGTCGGCCGTCGCCAGGCTGAAGGAGGTCGTCACCGACGTGCCCGTGCTCGGCAACGGCGACATCTGGTCGGCCGACGACGCGGTGCGGATGGTGCGCGAGACCGGGTGCGACGGCGTCGTCGTCGGCCGCGGCTGCCTCGGCCGGCCGTGGCTGTTCGCCGACCTGCTCGCCGCGTTCGCCGGTGACGCGACCCGGTTCCGGCCCACGCTCGGCCAGGTGTCGGCGGTGCTGGTGCGGCACGCCCGGCTGCTGGTCGACCACTACGGCGACGAGCTGCGGGCACTGCGCGACCTGCGCAAGCACATGACCTGGTACCTGAAGGGCTACCCGGCCGGATCCGAGCTGCGGGCGCGGCTGGGCATGGTCGAGTCGCTCACCGAGCTCGACGACCTCGTCGGCCGGCTCGACCTCGACGTGCCGTACCCGGGCGTGGCGGCGGAAGGCCCCCGCGGGCGCACCGTCGGCGCCAAGCGCGTCGCGCTGCCCGACGGCTGGCTCGACGGCCGCGCGCTCAGCGGCGCCTCGGCCGCGGTCGTGCGCGAGGCCGAGCTGTCCGTGAGCGGTGGCTGAGTGAGGACGCTGGGCCGGCTGGTCGGTCGCCTGGTGTGGCTCGTCGTGCTGGTGCTCGTGGTCGTCGTCGCGGTCACCGCCGTACGCGTCGTGCTCGCGGGCCGTGACGACGGGGCGCGGGCGAGCGACGTGCTCGTCGTCCTCGGTGCCGCCCAGCTCGACTGCGAGCCCGGCCCGGTGCTCACCGACCGGCTCGAGCACGCGCTCGCGCTCTACCAGGACGGCGTCGCGCCGGTCGTCGTGACGACCGGTGGGAACCGGCCCGGCGACCGCTGCACCGAGGCGGGTGCCGGGCGCGAGTGGCTGGCCGCGCGGGGGGTGCCGCAGGACGCGCTCGTCGCCGTCGAGTCCGGCGACGACACCGTCACCAGCCTCGAGGACACCGTCGTCGTGCTCGACGAGCGCGGCTGGCGCTCGGCGGTCGTGGTCACCGACGGACCGCACGTGCTGCGCTCGCGGACGATGCTCGCCGACCTCGGCATCGACACCGTGGCCTCGCCCGCCCCCGGCGAGCGGGACGGCTGGCACGAGACGCGGTACGTCGCCCGCGAGACGCTCGCGTACCTGAGCTACCAGCTGGGACGGCTGCGATGACGCCCGCGACGGAGGGGTACGGCGACGCCGACCGCGAGCGGTGGGTCGACGAGCCTCCGAAGCGCACGGCGAGAGGCGATTTCGCACGCGACCGCGCTCGCCTGCTGCACTCGTCGGCGCTGAGGCGGCTGGGTGGCAAGACCCAGGTGGTCGGCCCCGGCAGCGACGACTTCGCCCGCACCCGGCTCACCCACAGCCTCGAGGTGGCGCAGGTCGGGCGCGAGCTGGCGTCCGAGCTGGGCTGCGACCCGGACGTCGTCGACACGGCGTGCCTGGCGCACGACCTGGGGCACCCCCCGTTCGGGCACAACGGCGAGACCGCTCTCGACCTGGTGATGGCCGACCACGGCGGGTTCGAGGGCAACGCCCAGACGCTGCGCCTGCTCACCCGGCTCGAGCCGAAGGTGCACCACCCGTCCGGCGCTCGCAGCGCCGGGCTGAACCTCACCCGGGCGAGCCTGGACGCCGCGACGAAGTACCCGTGGCGGCGCGGTGAGCACCCCTCGGGCGCAGCGAAGTTCGGCGTCTACGACGACGACCTCGAGGTGTTCGGCTGGCTGCGCACCGGTGCAGACGACGGCCGCCGGTGCGTCGAGGCGCAGGTCATGGACCTGGCCGACGACGTCGCGTACAGCGTCCACGACGTCGAGGACGCCGTCGTAGGTGGCTGGCTCGACCCGTCGCTGCTCGACGACGCGGGCGTGGTGCGGGAGGTCGCCGAGGTGGTGGCCGGCTGGTACCTGCCGGGAGCGGGCGCCGACGACGTCGCGACGGCCCTGGTCCGGCTGCGGACGGGCACGCCGTGGGTGGGCGGCTTCGACGGCAGCCGCCGCTCGCTCGCGGCCTGGAAGGACCTCACCAGCCAGCTCATCGGCCGGTTCAGCCGGGCGGTCGAAGGGGCGACGCGGGAGCGCTTCGGCGGGGGCGCGCTGACGCGGTACGCCGCCGAGGTCGTGGTGCCCGAGGCCACCGAGGTCGAGATCGCGACGCTCAAGGGCGTGGCCGCGCACTTCGTGATGACGCGCGACCTGCGCGGCCCCGAGTACGACCTGCAGCGCGCGGTGCTCACCGGGCTCGTGGGCGGGCTCGCCGAGGCGGGACCGGACGCCCTCGAGCCCGCGTTCGCCGACGACCTGCGGGTCGCGCGGGACGCCGGGGACGACAGCCTGGCGCTCCGGGCAGTGGTCGACCAGGTCGCGAGCCTCACCGACGCCCGCGCGGTCTGGTGGGCGCGCTCGCTGGGGGTCGCCGCCGCGGCCGAGCTGGAGGCGAAGCGTGGGCGGGACGTCCCCGCCTCCGGTGTCGGGCGCACGACGTAGGCTCGGGCTCGTGCCGGGCCGGATCCGCAAGGAGGACATCGACGCCGTGCGCGAGCGCGTGCGCATCGACGAGGTGGTCGGCGAGCACGTCACCCTGAAGTCCGCCGGGCTCGGGTCGCTCAAGGGGCTGTGCCCCTTCCACGACGAGCGCACGCCGTCGTTCCAGGTGCGGCCGCAGGTGGGCTTCTACCACTGCTTCGGGTGCGGCGAGGGCGGCGACGTCATCAAGTTCCTGATGACGCTCGAGCACCTGTCGTTCGTCGAGACGGTCGAGCGGCTGGCCGCCCGGGTCGGCTTCCAGCTCACCTACGAGGAGGGCACGGGACCCGACCGCGCAGAGACCGGACGACGGCAGCGGCTGCTCGACGCGAACGCCGCCGCCGAGGTGTTCTTCCGCGAGCAGCTCACCTCGCCCGAGGCGGTGACCGGCCGCGCGTTCCTCCACGAGCGCGGCTTCGACCAGGCCGCGGCGCAGCAGTTCGGCGTCGGCTACGCGCCGAAGGGGTGGGGTGCGCTGCAGGCGCACCTGCGCGGCCGTGGGTTCCGCGACGACGAGCTCGTCACCGCGGGGCTGCTGTCCACCGGCAACCGCGGCGCGTACGACCGGTTCCGCGGCCGGCTGATCTGGCCGATCCGCGACATCACCGGCGCCACGGTCGGTTTCGGCGCACGCAAGCTGTACGACGACGACCAGGGCCCGAAGTACCTCAACACCCCGCAGACGCCGGTCTACAACAAGAGCGCGGTGCTCTACGGCATCGACCTCGCCAAGCGCGAGATCGCGAAGGCCAAGCAGGTCGTGGTGGTCGAGGGCTACACCGACGTGATGGCGATGCACCTGTCGGGTGTGCCCACCGCGGTGGCCACCTGCGGCACCGCGTTCGGCGCCGACCACATCAAGATCGTCCGCCGCCTGCTCGTCGACGACGATGCCTTCACCGGCGAGGTCGTCTTCACCTTCGACGGCGACGCCGCCGGCCAGAAGGCCGCGCTGCGCGCCTTCCAGGAGGACCAGCGGTTCGTGGCCCAGACGTTCGTGGCCGTCGAGTCGTCGGGCATGGACCCGTGCGAGCTGCGGGTGGCGAAGGGGCCCGACGCCGTGCAGGCGCTGGTGCGCGGGCGCGAGCCGCTGTTCGAGTTCGCGATCCGCTCCAGCCTCAAGCAGTTCGACCTCGACCACGTCGAGGGACGCGTGCAGGGCCTGCGCGCCGCCGCGCCGGTCGTCGCGCAGATCCGCGACCACTCGCTGCGGCCCGAGTACGCGCGGCGCCTCGCCGGCTGGCTCGGCATGGACGTCGACGAGGTGCGCCGGCAGGTGGCCGCGGCCGTGAGCCGCGCGGGTAAGGACGGCGGGCAGCCCGACCGCCGCGACGCCCTGCGCGACGACCGGCGCGACGACCGGCCCGAGGACCGCGACGCAGGTGGTCCGCCGCCGCAGACCGGTCCGCCGCCGCTGCCCGCGCCCGACCTGCGCGACCCGGCGGTCGTGGCCGAGCGGCAGCTGCTGCAGGTGCTGCTGCAGTACCCCGGCGACGTCGACGCCGAGCAGGTCGCCGCGATCGAGGGCGTGGCCTTCACCGCGCCCGCGCACCGCGTCCTCTTCGACGCCGTGCGGGCGTGCGGAGGGCCGCAGGCGGCCGGGTCCGACTGGGCGTCCGTGCTGTCGGAGGCCGTGCCCGACTCGCTGCGCCCGCTGGTGGGGCAGCTGCTGGTCGCCCCGCTGCCGGTGTCGAAGCCCGAGCAGGTGCGGGTGGTGGCGTCCGGGCTGGTGAAGGACGCCCGCAAACGAGAGCTGTTGCGCGCCAAGGCCGATCTGTACTCGCGCCTCCAGCGGGCCGAGGCCGGCGGCGACGCCGCGACGATGGCCGAGGTGAACGCGCAGCTGATGGAGCTGCAGCGCACCGAGCACGAGCTGCGGACGTCCTGATGGGTCTGTTCTCGCGCCGGCCCACCACCCGGCTGCCGCTCGACAGGGGCGAGCGGGTGCTGGCGGTCGCCGAGGTGGGGGAGACCTCGCAGGTGGTCGCCACCAGCGCCCGGCTCGCGGTGCTCACCGACGACGACACCTGGCAGCGGCGGTGGGTCGAGGTCGACGCCGCGTCGTGGCGCGACGAGGAGCGCGAGCTCGAGGTGCGCGACGTCGCCGGCGGCGGCACGACCCTGCACTTGCCCGATGACGAGCACCTCGTGCTCGCCCGGGTGGTGCGCGAGCGGGTGCAGGCGACCCTCGTGACCTGGACCGCGGTGCCGGTGCCGGGCGGCCAGGTGAAGGTGGCGGTCCGCAAGGACGGGGACCGGCTCGTGCTGCAGGAGGTGCCCGGCGCCCGCGCCGACGCCTCGGGCGACGAGGCGAGGGCCGCCGTGCGGCGAGCCCGGCGGGAGCTGGCGGCCTCGGTCGGCCTGGTCGACGCCGACTGACCCCGGCGTGCCGCGGAACCTGGTCACGAGCACCGCTCCTGCTTTGCTACGCTTTCCGGGCCCGCGAGGGCGCCATCCCGCGTAGCTCAATTGGCAGAGCATCCGACTGTTAATCGGACGGTTATTGGTTCGAGTCCAATCGCGGGAGCACTGTCTGACCTGCGGGTATGCCTCTTGGGCATACCCGCTTCGTCGTTCGTTATGTCGGGTGCGCTCACGGTGCGCTCACCCCGGAACCCAAATCATCGTCCGCGTGCTGCCGGGACGTGCTGTCCGACGTCATCGCGTGCGTTCGCTCGCGCTGTGGCGCGTGTCCTGGTCGTCGTGAGGGGACTCGCGTCGTGCTGGGCCGTATCGGATCGTGCCGGCTCATGCCTGGTGGTGCGGGCGACGACGACCATCCGATTTCGCGTCGGATGTTGTTCAGGGGGCGTTGCTTGTCTGCCACGACCTCACGACATTGCGGCGTGTTCCGCGGATCTGGACGACTCGGCCTCACTCCTGCGACCGCGAGCCGTCCGCCGCATCGACGAGGCGGAGCGATCCCGGCCGGAACAGTTCGCTGACGGGATCAGCGCGACTCTGTGGCCGCCGCGGGCGCCGGCGGGTGCGTGGTGGCCGCCCAGCTCGCCAGCACGCGCAGCTTCTCGGTGGCCGGCGTGTCCGGTTCTGCGGTGTAGACGGTGAGGGTCTGGCCGCGCTCGGCGGGCAGCTCGAGCGCGTCGAAGAACAGCAGGATGTCCCCGACGACGGGGTGCGTGAAGCGCTTGCTGCCCTGCTGGTGCAGCCGGACGTCGTGGCGTCCCCACCGGACGCGGAACTCGTCGCTGCGGGTGGCGAGCTCGCCGATCAGCTGGCTCAGCGACCTGTTCGACGGGTCGCGTCCGGCCTCGGTGCGCAGCAGGGCAACCGCACCGTCGACCACGGTCTCCCACTCGGGGTAGAAGTCACGGGCGCGGGGGTCGAAGAAGGCGAACAACGCGAGGTTCGCGGGACGCTGTCCGCCGTCGAGCGCGGGGGAGTACAGGGCGTGGCCCAGCGCGTTCGTCGCCAGGACGTCCAACCGGCCGCTCACTACGAGCGCCGGCGCCTCGGTCATCGAGTCCAGTACCCGCTGGATGCTGGGCCGCACGCTCGAGCGGGCGGGCTTGCGCGGGCTCTTGTCGGATCGGGCGGTGCGGGCGAGGTCGAACAGGTGGGAGGACTCGGCGTCGTCGAGGTGCAGTGCACGCCTCAGTGCGTCCAGGACGATGTCGGACACGCCGCTGGTGCTGCCCCGCTCGAGTCGGGTGAGGTACTCGACCGACAGGCCGGCCAGGACCGCGACTTCCTGGCGGCGCAGGCCCGGCACCCGACGGTTGGTGCCGTACGACGTGAGCCCTGCCTGTTCGGGTGTGATCCGCGCGCGCCTGCTCGCGAGGAACTCACCCAGCTCCTTCCGGCTGTCCATGCCGTCCAGCGTAGGTGCGGGGCACCGGACCTGGGGGGCCCTGCTGGTACCACCCTCGGCCGGGACTCCCACCTGACGCCCGATCCGCGTTCGATGGGTGCTGAGGCATCCCGCCGACCGGCGGTGCAGGCCGAAGCACACGAGAGGATCGGCATGACGCAGACGACCATCACCCTGAACAACGGTGTGACCATGCCCGCCGTGGGCCTGGGGGTGCTGCAGAGCGAGGGTGACCATGCGACCACGGCGGTGTCGACCGCGCTGCGCTCCGGTTACCGGCTCGTCGACACCGCGGCGGCGTACTTCAACGAGCGCGAGGTCGGTCAGGGCATCAGCGACTGCGGCGTCGACCGCGCCGAGCTGTTCCTCACCACCAAGCTGTGGATGACCGACTACGGCTTCGACAGCGCACTTCGGGCGTTCGACACCAGCACCGCCAAGCTCGGCGTCGACTACGTCGACCTCTACCTGCTGCACTGGCCCTGGCCCGCGGACTTCGACCGCACGGTCGCCGCCTACCGGGCAGCGGAGCGTCTGCTCGCTGAACGTCGCGTGCGTGCCATCGGCGTGGCGAACTTCAAGCCCGCACACCTCCGCGCGCTCGCGGACCGGACCGATGTCGTCCCGGCTGTGAACCAGGTCGAGCTGCACCCGAACTTCCAGCAGGCCGGCCAGCTCGCAGCGCACCGTGAGCTGGGCATCCACACCCAGGCGTGGTCACCGATCGGCGGGGTCTACGGCTGGGCCGGTGAGAACGGCGCGGTGCCACCCCTGCAGAACGAGACGGTGCTCGCGGTGGCGCGCGCGCACGAGAGGACGCCGGCGCAGGTCATCCTGCGCTGGCACCTGCAGGAGGGCCGCAGCGTGGTCCCGAAGTCGGTGCGGCCCGAGCGGATCGTCGAGAACGCCCAGGTTTTCGACTTCGAGCTGGACGCCGACCAGATGCGGGCCCTGACCGACCTCGACACCGGCAAGCGCGGAGCGGTCGACCCGGACGTCGTGACGCCCGAGGTCATCGACCTCAGCATCGACGCCGCCTGAGCGTGGCCGACCACAGCGAGCCGCGCGCCGCGATCCCGCGCCATCACCTCACCCCCTGGGAGACACCGTGAACCAGCCCCTCACCCTCAACAACGGCGTCCAGATGCCCGTCATCGGCCTCGGCGTGTTCCAGAGCGCCCCGGAGGAGACCGCGACCGCCGTCGAGATCGCCCTCGCGGCCGGCTACCGGCACGTCGACACCGCCGCGGGCTACGGCAACGAGCGGGAGGTCGGCGAGGGCATCCGTCGCTCGGGCCTCGACCGCGACGACGTCTTCGTCGAGACGAAGGTCTGGGTCAGCGACTACGGCCACGACGAGACGCTGCACGCGTTCACCAAGAGCGCGACCAAGCTCGGTCTCTCGCACATCGACCTGCTGATCCTGCACCAGCCGATGCCGCAGCACTTCGAGCGCACCATCGCGGCCTACCAGGCCCTGGAACGGCTCCTGGCGGACGGCAAGGTACGAGCGATCGGCGTCAGCAACTTCATGCCCCACCACCTCGCCGCCCTCCGGGAGGAGACCGACGTGGTGCCGGCGGTCAACCAGGTGGAGCTGCATCCCTACTTCTCCCAGCCGGCGGTGCAGGAGGCCGACGCCGCCCTCGGCATCCTCACGCAGGCGTGGTCGCCGATCGGCGGCATCACCTTCTACCCGGGTTGGGGCGAGGACCGCAGGAGCGTCCTGGAGGACCCCGTGATCGGGGACGTCGCCCGGTCACACGGCAGGACGCCCGCGCAGGTGATGCTGCGGTGGCACCTCCAGCGGGGGCGGTCCGTGATCCCCAAGTCCACGAACCCGGTCCGGATCGCCCAGAACCTCGACGTCTTCGACTTCGACCTGGAGGCCGACGAGCTCGCGCGCATCGACGTTCTCGACCGGGGCGTGCGGGGCGGCCCCGATCCCGACGCGGTCGATCCCTCGACGTGGGACGTGCAGATCTCCGAGCCCTGAACCCCGTGCGAGTCGCCTGTCGGGCTCACTGCGCGGTGTGACCGCCGTCGACGGGCAGGGCCACGCCGGTGACGTAGCTGGCGGCGTCGCTGGCGAGCCACAGGACGGCGGCAGCGATCTCCTCGGGCCGGCCGAGGCGGCGCAGGGCGACGCCGGCGGCCGCGGCATTCCGGTCGAGCTCACCGCGCGCGGCCATCTGGTCGACCATCGGGGTTTCGACGGTACCAGGGCAGACGGCGTTGACGCGGATCCCGAGCGGGCCGTACTGCAGCGCCACGCTCTTGGTCTGGCCGATGACGCCGTGCTTGGTGGCGTGGTAGGTCGCTCGGCCGTCACCGCCGACGAGCCCGCCGAGCGAGGAGCAGTTGACGATCGCGCCCGATCCCTGCCGGCGCATCTGCACCAGCTCGTGCTTCATCGCAGCCCACATGCCGCGCAGGTTGACGGCGACGATGCGGTCGAACGCCTCGGCGGTCTCGTCGGCGGAGTCGACCGGCGGCATCATGATGCCGGCGTTGTTGAAGGCCATGTCGAGCCGACCGAAGGCCTCGACCGTCTGCCGCACAGCGGCTTCGACATGGGCCTCGTCGCTGACGTCGCAGCCGATCCCGATCACGCGGCCGTGCCGGCCGTCGATCTCGTCGGCGAGCGCCCGGGCGCCCTCCCCGTCGAGGTCGAGCACGGCGACGGCAGCGCCGGCCGCGGCGAAGGCGCGGACGGTGGCGGCTCCGATACCGGTGCTGCCGCCGGTGACGAGGGCGACCCTGCCGGAGAAGTCATAGGTGAGCATCGTGGTTCGTGGCCTCTCGGTCGGTGACGGGTGGGAGGTGCGTGCGGTGGTGGGTGCGGTGTCAGGGGACGACGTCGACGGTGACCCGCTCGCCCTCGAGCAGGGCGAGCTGGTCCCGGTCGGCCTGGTACGTGCCCAGGTGCAGTGTGGCGTCGGAGTAGTCGACGCCGCTGGTGTCGTAGTAGAAGCCGAGGTTGCCCCAGGGGGTGAAGTAAATGAGGTCTCCGTCCTCGGGGTCGGACCCTGCGGTGCCCTCGTAGGCCAGTTCACGGGGTAGGTAGGCGATCTTCTCCGCGCCGGCGTACTCCTCCACTCCGAGCTCCAGCGGCAGCATCGACAGGAAGTCGCGCGTCGCGGGGCTGTCCTCGCCGATGGTGACGTCGACGCTGGTGCGCTCGGAGGTGAACCGCACGACCGTCCCGACGACCTGGTCAGGCGAGGCATCCGCCGTCGAGGTCGGCGCGGGGACCGAGGTCGTGGGCGGGGCGGCGACGGGCGACGTCGACGGTGCCGCCGGCTTGCTACCTGAGGTGACGGCCGCCGGCTCGGTGCCGCCGGCGCATCCGGCGAGACCAACGATCAGGGCGGCGGCGGCCGCCCGCAGCCCGAGCCGACGGACCGCACCGGGAGTCCTCATGCCTCACCCCCTGCGGTGTACTCCTCGTTCGTGACGTGCCGCAGCCAGGTGACGACCTCGCCGTCGTCGTCGGCCTGCTGCATCGCGACGTGCGCCATGAACCGGTCGGGGGTGGCGCCGTGCCAGTGCTCCTCGCCGGATGCGATGTGCACGACGTCGCCGGGTCGGATCTCACGGACGCCGTCCGCCCTCGTGGCGACCAGCCCGATGCCGTCGGTGACGTAGAGGGTCTGGCCCTTGGGGTGGGTGTGCCACGCGGTGCGGGCGCCGGGCGCGAACCGCACGTGGGCGCAACCGACCGCGGAGTCGTCGTCGGGGGTGCGGATGCCGTCGACGAGCACGGTGCCGGTGAAGTTGTCGGCCGGGCCCGGCGTCGTCTGCCCGCTGCTGGTCGTGAGTCGCACTGTTGTTCCTCGTCTCTCGTGATCGGTCAGTGGGTGAGTAGGACCTTGGTGGCGCGGCGCTCGTCCATGGCGCGGTAGCCCTCGGCGGCGTCCTCGAGGGGGAGGGTGAGGTCGAAGACCCTGCCGGGGTCGATCTCGCGGTCCCAGATGCGCCGGATCAGGTCGGGCAGGAACCGGCGGACGGGTGCGGGGCCGCCGTGCAGGTGCACGCCGGAGAAGAACAGCTCCTGGCCGTCGAGCGAGACGTCGTGGGAGACGCCGACGAAGCCGACGTGGCCGCCGGCGCGGGTGGCCTGGATCGCCTGCGTCATCGCCTCCTGCGTGCCGACGGCCTCGATGGTGCTGTGGGCGCCGAGGCCGTCGGTGAGCTCCTTGATGCGGGCCACGCCCGCCTCGCCGCGCTCCTCGACGACGTCGGTGGCGCCGTAGTGGAGGGCCAGGGCCTGCCGGTCGGCGTGGCGGCTCATCGCGATGATCCGCTCCGCACCGAGCTCGCGGGCGGCCAGGATCCCCAGCAGCCCCACCGCGCCGTCACCGACGACGGCGACCGCCTTGCCGGGCCCGACCTCGGCGGCGACGGCGGCGAACCAGCCGGTGCCCAGGACGTCGGACGCCGCGAGCAGCGACGGGACCAGGTCGGGGTCGGGGTGCCCTGGCGTGGCCACGAGGGTGCCGTCGGCGAGCGGGACGCGGACGTACTCGGACTGGGCGCCGGTGGCGGCGCCGGGCTGGCGGTTCACGCAGTGCGTCTGGTAGCCGGAACGGCAGATCTCGCAGGTGTTGTCGGAGGCGAAGAACGAGCCGACGACGAAGTCGCCGACCTGCACCGTGCTGACGTCGGCGCCGATCTCGGTGACGACGCCGACGTACTCGTGGCCCATCGGCTGGTCCTCGACGGGCTCGGCGCCGCGGTAGGGCCACAGGTCGGATCCGCAGATGCACGAGGCGCTCAGGCGCACGATCGCGTCGGTGGGCTCGACGACGGTGGGGATCTCGCGGTCCTCGACGCGGACGTCGCCCGGGGCGTGCATGACGACCCCGCGCATGGCGGACGGGCGGGGCTCGGTGGTGGTGTCGGTGGTCATGGCACCACCCTGCGCGGGTCGCGCGCGCCCCGGAAGTCCCTGCCGTGGGGTGTACCAGCAGGGCACCCCTCGGCGTTCGGACACCGCCTACCGTCGTGATCGGAGCCCGGAGGTCGGGCGGGATGTGGGGTGGGTCGTGGTCGCGGTGCGATTCGTGTCGGTGCTCGACCGACCCGGCGACTTCGGTGGGACGCTGGACGAGGACGACCCGGTCGCAGCGGCAGTCGCCGCGCGGTTGCCGCTGCGGCTGAGCCTGCGCGACCACGGCGGCGTCGAGAAACTGTCCGTCCTCGACCCGCCGCTGGTGGTGCCGGGTGCACAGCGCAGCGACTCACCCGGTCCCGGCGACATCGGCTACTACGCGCCGGGACGATGCCTGGTGCTCTACCACGGTCACGTCGGCAGCTGGCCCGGGCTGTACCGGGTCGGCCGGTTCGACCTCGACCCGTCCCTGCTCGCCCAGGTCGAGGACGGCACCGTCCTCGACCTGACCCACGGGCGGTCCTGATGGCGCGGGTGCTGGTGACCGGCGCGGCGAGCGGGCTCGGGCTCAACGCCGCCACCGACCTGGCCGCGCAGGGCCACGACGTGGTCGTCCACGTCCGCGACCGGTCGCGGCGCCCCTCTGACCCTCCGGGGCTCAGGTGGGCGGACGTGGTCACCGGCGACCTGTCCGACCTCGACCAGGTCGCCGACCTCGCGCGTCAGGCGGACGCGTCGGGCCCGTTCGACGCCGTCATCCACAACGCCGGGGTGATGGAGCCGCACGACGTCGCCACCGTGAACGTGCTCGCCCCGTACCTGCTGGTCGCGTCGAGTGCGCCGCCCGGACGGCTGGTGTTCCTGAGCAGCGGGATGCACCGCGGCGGGTCGACCGACGTGCGCCGGCTGGCCTCGGGTGCAGCGACCTACTCCGACACCAAGCTATGGGTCACCGCCCTCAGCCGCGAGCTCGCTGAGCGCAGGCCCGGCACCGCCAGCCACGCCGTCGACCCCGGTTGGGTGCCGACCCGGATGGGCGGGCCCGGCGCCCCCGACGACCTGCGGGCCGGCCACCGGACCCAGGTGCGGCTGGCCGTCGGTACCGACCTCGACCCGGCCACCGGCGGCTGCTGGTACCACCAGCGCACCCAACGGCCCCACTCGGCGGTCGAGGACGTGGCGTTCCGTACCGAGCTCGTCGACGAGCTCGCCCGGCTGACCGGCGTCACGCTCGAGGCGTTCGTCGCGGCGTGAGGGGTGCCACCGCAGGGAACCCCAGGCCACGGGACCGCGACCTACGCTGAGCGCGTGGACAACCGAGCCGAGGTGCGCGAGTTCCTGATGACCCGTCGTGCCCGCCTCACGCCCGAGGCGGCTGGCATCGTCGGGGGAGCGAACCGGCGGGTGCCCGGGCTGCGACGCAGCGAGGCCGCCCAGCTGGCCGGCGTGAGCGTGGAGTACTACGCCAAGCTCGAGCGCGGCGCGATCGCCGGTGCCTCCTCGTCGGTCCTCGACGCCGTCGCGACCGCGCTGCAGCTCGACGACACCGAGCGGGCGCACCTGCTCGACCTGGCCCGCGCGGCCGACGGCATCCCCACCTCGGGACGGTCCCGCCGCCGCACCTCGCGTCCGACCCCACCGCGTCCGAGCCTGCAGTGGGCGCTGTCGGCCGTCACCGACGGCATCGCGTTCGTCCGCGACCCCCGGCAGAACCTGCTGGCCGTCAACGACCTCGGCCGCGCCTTCTACTCGCCGGTGATCGGCGACGGAGGACGCACGCCGAACCTGGCTCGGTTCCAGTTCCTCGACCCGGTCGCTCGCGACTTCTACCCGGACTGGGACCGGTTCGCCGAGATGTGCGTCGCCGTCATCCGCGCCGAGGCCGGACGCGACCCGCACGACCGCGGCATCCAGGACCTGGTGGGCGAGCTCTCCACCCGCAGCGACACCTTCCGCACCCTCTGGGCGCGCCACGACGTGCGCACCCACGGTGCCGGCACCAAGCGGTTCCACCACCCCGTCGCCGGTGAGCTCGTCCTCGCCTACGAGGAGCTCGCCGTCACCGCCGAACCCGGCAACGTCCTGCTGGTCTACACCGCCGAACCCGGCTCACCCTCCGCTGAGCGCTTGCGCCTGCTGGGATCCTGGGGCGCCGAGCGGCAACCCGCCGGGGTCCCGGTGGTGGGCTGATGCGCTACGCCAGGCTCGGTCAGACGGACCTCGAGGTGTCCCGGATCTGCCTGGGCACAGCGACTTTCGGGGTCGCACCGCTCGCCCGGGACGCCGAGCGGATGGTCGGCGCCGCGATCGACCTCGGCATCACCTTCGTCGACACCGCGGACGTGTACGGGCACATGCCGACCTTCGACCGGCCGGGCGCGCCACCGGCGGCGCAGCGGGAGCCGGCAGAGCTGATCCTCGGCCGGGCCCTGCGCGGTCGTCGCGACCAGGTGGTCGTCGCCACCAAGTCGGGCGAACCCACCGGTCCCGGACCGGACGAGCGCGGCCTGACGCGTCGCCGCGTGGTGGCCCAGGCCGAGGAGAGCCTGCGCCGCCTGGGCACCGACCGCATCGACGTCTACTACGCACACACCCCCGACGCCACCACCCCGCTCGAGGAGACCCTCCTCGCCTACGACGACCTGGTGCGGGCGGGCAAGGTGCGGCACGTGGCCCTGTCCAACCACCCGGCGTGGCAGGTGGCGCACGCCCTGTGATCGCCGACACCACCCACCGTCCTGCACCCGTCTGCGTGCAGGTGAAGTACAACCTGGTCGACCGGACCGCAGCGCGAGCTGGTGCCCGCCTGCACGCGTCTCGGGCTCTCGGTCATCCCCTTCGCGCCGCTGCACGGTTGGTTGCTGGCCGGCGCCCCGGGACTGCGAGGGGTCAAGGGCGATGCGAGATTCGGAGGGGCCGGCTTCACCGACGCGGAGCGCGGAGTCGGTGAGGCCGTCCAGGGTCTGGCGGACCGGTGGGGCCTCGCCGCTCCCCAGGTGTCGCTGGCGTGGCTGCTGTCACGGCCGGCGGTCGCCTCGGTGATCGTCGGTGCCGAGAACCTCGAGGAGCTCAGCGCCAACGCCTCTGCCGCCGACGTGGCACTCGAGGCGGCCCAGATGGATGCCGTGTCGACGCTCAGCGCGGGCGGCGTCTAGCGTCAGCACGACGCGACAGCAGTGACGTCGGGACGGCAAGGAGATCGTTCTGCGACCCTGCTCTTCGCGGCCTGGCAGCCAGTTGCTGCATGACCCGAGGCGCTCACGGTGCGCTCACGGAAGTCCCGGCACGACCCGGTAAAAGGCGGAGGAGGCGACACGCCCCGGACAGTGTTTCCGCAGGTCACGGCCTTACGCGGCTCTCGACGGTACGAGCCGGACGGTCTGCGTGTTGGCTGTCAATCGGACGGTTACTGGTTCGAGTCCAGTCGCGGGAGCCCGTCTGAACTGCAGGAATGCTCCGTCGGCCATCGCTGGCGGGGTTTCCTTATGTCGTGTGCGCTAACACGTGCTCACATCCGGCCGTCCCGCGCGCCCGTCGGGCGTGCCGCGCCGTGTCATCTGGTGCCGTCGCGTGCAGCCATTCGACGTTGGCCAGCGTCCCGGTGGGTGGGTCATGTGCTTAGTCGTGGTGGCAGGTGCCGGGCGGTGCCGGGACTCCGCATCGCGTGCGGCCGACGACCGTCCGATTTCGCGTCGGGTGCACGTGAGGGGCCGGCGAGCGACACGCGGTCACCACTTCCTCGACCGTGTTCGCGATCGCCGGCCCGCCCTGACGTCTGGCCAGGAGGTGGCAAGACCCAGCTACTCCTCGACCGCATGCTCGTCGCCGCTGGGCTCCCGACGGAGGAGGACCCCGGACGGGTCTGGGCCAGCCACGCGACGAAGTAGAAGGGACGACGACGCGCGGGGCCGCGCCGCAACGGCAGGTCGTCAGGATCCGTCAGGGATCGGGCGCCGTCGGTCCCGCTGCCAGGCCGTGCATGAGAAGGTCGGCCATCTCGGTGTAGGCCTGTCCCGCGCTGAGTCCGGTCGGGCTCAGCAGGGCGCCGGATTGGATGCCCTGGATCGCCAGTGCCACCAGCTGTCCGGCGAACGTGCCGTCGACCGCGCGCATGGTGCCGGTCTGGACGCCGGCGTCGATAAGCTCTCGTACACGGCGGGCTGCGGCGTCGGAGTTGGTGGCGTAGACGATGGCGGTCGGGGCGTAGCCGACCATGTCGGCGTAGAAGGCGGGGGAGCACCGACCCATCGCGGTGCCGACCCCTGCGAGGTAGGTGGAGATCCGGCGCCGTGGGTCGTCCACGGCCGCCACGGCCCGTTCGACCTGCTCGGTGGACTGCTTGAAGAAGCGCTTGGTCAGGGCGATGACGAGCTGCTCCTTGCTGCCCGCGACGCTGTAGAGAGTCGCTTTCGAGCAGTGCAGGCGACGAGCCATGTCGTCGACGGTGAGTGCGGTGAAGCCCTCGAGCAGCACCAGGTCCTCCAAGGACGACAGCAGTTCTGCGCGTCGCTCCTGGTCCACTCGACGTCGGCGCACCGAGGTCCCCGGCCCCCCGTGGGGTGGCCGGGGCCTGACCGAGCCGCCCGCGGTCACCATGGCCTCCCTCATCGGTGCGTCACCGGGACACGGTAGCGAGCAATCGGCACTTCATCCTGCGGCTCGCTGTCCAGCAGGGTATTGACATGGGTACGAACGTACTGCGTATCGTACCCATAACATCGAGTTGCCGAGCGTCCACCGAGGAGCGTCCAGTGCCGTCATCTGCGCCACCGTCCAACGACGCCGCCGTGGCGGCTCGTGTCCTCGAGCTCCGCGACCGGTTCGCCGACCTGACTGCCGACGTCGCAGCGCTGGTGTGCGACGACCACCCCGCCGCCGGCGTCGCGCTCACTGTCGTCGGCCAGGACCTCACCCCCACCGTGCTGACGTACGGCGAGCTCGCCGAGCGTTCCACCCGCCTCGCCCGCGCCCTCTCAGACCTCGGGGTGGGTCGCGGCGACCGGGTGGCGTCGCTCATGGACAAGAGCGTCGACCTCGTGGTGCTGATCGTGGCGACCTGGCGACTGGGCGCCGTGTACGTGCCGCTGTTCACCGCGTTCGCCCCGCAGTCGATCGCTATGCGCCTGGAAGGATCCGGCTGTCACGTCGTCGTCGTCGACCCCGGCCAGCGTGACAAGCTCGTCCCCGGTCCGGACCTGGCGGAGGACGCCCAGCGCCGGATCCTCGTCACAGGCCATGGCGCACCCGAGCACCCTGGCGATCTGCTGCTCACCGAGGTGATCGGTGCCGCGTCGTCGGAGCCGCTGCCCCGGGTGGCCGTCGGCGGGGACGGCCCGCTGGTGCACATGTTCACGTCGGGGACGACGGGCAAGCCCAAGGGTGTGGTGCATCCGGTGGCCTACCTGGCCGGCTGGCAGGTCTATCTCGAGCTCGCGCTCGGGGTCACCGAGGAGAGCACCTACTGGTGCGCTGCCGACCCCGGGTGGGCGTACGGCCTGTACTCGGCGATCGCCGCGCCGCTGACGGCCGGGGTGGCGACCATGTTGGTGTCCGGCGGGTTCTCCGTCGAAGGCACCTGGAAGGTGCTGTCCGACCACCGGGTCACCGACTTCACCGCCGCACCCACCGTCTACCGCGCGCTGCGCTCGTCCTCGGTGCCCGTTCCTGCGGGTCTCACTCTCGCGCGGCTCTCGAGCGCCGGCGAGCCATTGACCCCCGAGGTCAACGAGTGGGCCGGTGCCGCGCTCGGCCTGCAGGTCCACGACCACTTCGGTCAGACCGAGGTCGGCATGGTGCTGGCCAACTGCCACCACCCTGACCTAGCACGGCCAATGAAGGCAGGCTCGATGGGCCGCGCCATCCCCGGCTGGGAGCTCACGGTGCTGGCTGAGGAGTCGGACGAGCCGGCAGGTCCAGGGGTGCTCGGGCGGGTGGCCGTGGAGGTCGCGGCGAGCCCGGCGATGACCTTCACCGAGTACCAGACGCCGGGGCAGGCCGACTCCCGGTTCACGGCCGACCGCCGCTGGTACCTCACCGGGGACGCCAGCCGGGTCGACGCCGACGGCGACTTCTTCTTCTCCTCGCGCGACGACGACGTCATCATCATGGCCGGCTACCGGATCGGGCCGTTCGAGATCGAGTCGGTGCTGTCCCAGCACCCTGCCGTCGCGGAGTGCTGTGTGGTCGCGGCCCCCGACGAGGTCCGGGGTGAGGTCATCGAGGCGCACGTGGTGCTGCGGGACGGTGTCGCCGGCGGTCCTGAGCTCGTGGTGGAGCTGCAGCAGCTAGTCAAGACCCGCTACGCCGCGCACGCCTACCCCCGCACGGTGCACTTCCGCGACGCGTTGCCCAAGACCCCCAGCGGGAAGGTTCAGCGGTACCTGCTGCGCAACCGTCGAGCCACCACCTCATGACCGCGTCACCCGTGCTCGTGGAGCAGCGCGGCGAGGTCCGGTGGTTGACGCTGAACCGGCCGGCCCGGCGCAACGCGCTGGACGGTCCGCTCATCGCCGCCCTCGACGAGCAGGTGACCGCCGCTGACGCCGACCCGCACACCGCGGTCGTCGCGGTCGCCGGGGCCGGCCCGAGCTTCTGCGCCGGGGGGGACTTCCACCAGTTCCTCGCGCTGGACCGTGATGGCACCCACCCCGTCCGGTTCCTCGAGGCGGTGTCGCGTTGCTTCACGCGCATCACCACCGCAACCACGCCGTGGGTCGCCGTCCTGCACGGGCACGCCGTCGCAGGCGGGCTCGAACTGGCCTTGGCGTGCGACCTGGTGGTCGCCGCGGACACCACCCTCATCGGCGACGGGCACCTGCGCCACGGGCTGCTGCCCGCCGCCGGGTCCAGCGTCCGGCTGCCCGCCGCCGTCGGCCACGCCTTGGCCCGCCGCCTGCTGCTCACCGGCGAGCTGCTCCCCGCCACCGCCTTCACAGCCAGCGGCTGGCTGGACCAGGTCGTGCCCCGAGCCGAGCTGGAGGACACCGCGATGCGGGTCTGCCGGCAGCTCGCCGCCACCGCCGGCCCCGCCCAGTCCGCCCTCAAGGGCCTTCTGCGCGAGATCGCCGGCACCGGGCCGGAGGTCGCGCTGCGGGCCGAGCTCGACGCGTTCGCCTCCAACTGGAGCACCCAACCGGTCAGCGCGGCCCTGGAGGCGTTCCTGACCCCCAGCACTCCCGGAGGACCGTGATGACGGCGCGCTACGAAGGCAGAGTGGTCGCCGTCACCGGGGCCGCCCAGGGACTCGGTCTGGCGATGGCGCAGCGGTTCGCTGCGGAGGGCGCCACGGTCGTCCTGGCCGATGTCAGCGAGCAGGCACTCGCCATCGCCGGACAGGGCATCCGGAAACAGGGCGTCACGGTCCGCACCGACGTCCTCGACGTCACCTCCTCGGCCGGCGTCGACGCCTGGGTCGTCGCGGTACAGGCCGACACCGGCGGTATCGACGTGCTGATCAACAACGCCGGCATCATCCGGGACAACCGCATCGAGGACATCACCGACGAGGACTGGCGTGCGGTCCTGGACGTCAGCCTCGGCGGCTCGTTCTACTGCGCCCGCGCCGTCTTCCCCGGGATGAAGGAGCGCGGCTACGGCCGGATCGTCAGCTTCTCCTCCATGTCGTGGCGGGGGAACTTCGGCCAGTCCAACTACGTCGCTGCCAAGGCCGGCATCGTCGGCCTCACCCGCACCCTGGCTCTGGAAGGCGCCCGGCACGGCATCACCGCCAACGCCATCGCCCCCGGCCTCATCGAGACGCCGATGCTGGACTCGATGAACGGCCCCGCCCGGGACAAGCTCACCGCCAAGATCCCGATGCGCCACACCGGCCGGCCGGCCGACATCGCTGAAGCCGCAACGTTCCTCGCCTCCGAAGCCGCCGGCTACATCACCGGCGTCGTCCTCGACGTCGACGGCGGCATCTCGATCGGCTCTTCCATCCGCTGATCAACCCCCAGCACTGCCGGCACGAGAACGGTCCCGACACACCCCCAGTCGCACCAGTGATTCTCAACGAGGAGAGACCTGATGACTTATGTCTACGAGCGCAACGTCCCCATGACCACACGGGACGGGGTGACCCTGCGCGCCAACGTCTGGCGCCCACTGGAAGGGAAGGCACCCACACTTCTGGTCCGCCATCCTTACGACAAGGAAAGCGCCCAGATGGCCGGCGGCCCGACCAGCTCGGTCCCCTCCCTCCTGTCGTTCGTGAACGCCGGCTACGCGGTGGTCGTCCAGGACGCTCGTGGCGCCTTCCAATCCGATGGCGATTTCACTCCGAAGGTGAACGAGATCGCCGACGGGGAAGACGTCATGGCGTGGCTGGCCCAGCAGGACTGGTACGACGGCGCTGTCGGCGCCTACGGCGCCTCGTACTTGGGCATGACTCAATTCGCCCTCGCCCTCGGTAGCAACCAGGGCCTGAAGGCGATCGCGCCCACCGAGACGTCGGCCAACTGGTACTCAGGACTCTGGTACTCCCAGGGCGGCGCGCTCTGCCTCAGCCTGATGACCTTCTGGAACGCCTTGATGTTCGCGAACGCCGAGCAGCGGTCTCTCCAGCGTGGCGAGACGTCCGACCCCGCGACGCTGATGCGCATCGGCGGAGCCATGCTCGACCTGATGGCGCTCAACGACCCGACCCCGGTGGCGTCACGACCGGTGCTAGGCACCGGTCGCTGGCTCGACGACTGGCTGGCTCACCCCGACTTCGACGACTACTGGAAGGCCCAGGACTGGTCCAGGCGGCTCAGCGAGATCACGGTGCCGGTGCTGGAGATCGGCGGCTGGTACGACCTCAAGGTGCACGAGCAGGCCGCCGACTTCGTCCGCATCCGAACCTCCGCCGGTTCCGAGGACGCCCGGGATCGGTCCCGGCTGGTCATCGGCCCCTGGGACCACATCAACCTCACCGGCCAGTACCCCGACCGTTACTTCGGAATGCTCGCTGCCGAGGACCTGGGGCCCGTGCACATCCAGTTCTTCGACCAGCACCTCAAGGACGCGCCCCCTGCAACACCGGCCCCCCGGGTGCGCATCTTCGTGATGGGCATCGACCAGTGGCGTGACGAGACCGACTGGCCCCTGCCCGACACCCAGTACACCGACTACCACCTGACCAGCGGCGGTTCCGCCAACACCCGGGACGGTGACGGCAGCCTGCAGCGGGACGCCCCAGGCACCCAAAGCAGCGACGAGTTCCGGTACGACCCCCGGGACCCGCTGCCGACCGCCGGAGGCGCGCTGCTGCCGCCGCTCCCGGGTCTGGTGGGCCCGGTCGACCAGCGCGTGGTCGACGGGCGCGCCGACGTCCTCTGCTACACCGGCCCGGTCCTCACCGATCCCGTGGAGGTCACCGGGTTCGTCGAGCTGAAGGTGTTCGTCTCGGCCAGCACCGTGGACACCGACATCACGGCCAAGCTCGTCGACGTGTTCCCCGACGGCCGTGCGATCAACCTGTGCGACGGCATCCTCCGGCTGCGCTACCGCAACAGCCTGTCCGAGCCTGAGCTCATGACACCTGGGGAGGTGTACGAGGTGACCGTGCCGATGTCGGTGACCTCGAACGTGTTCCTGCCCGGCCACCGGATCCGCCTCGACGTGTCGGGCAGCAACTTCCCGCACTACGACCGCAACTCCAACACCGGCGGGCTCATCTCCTCCGAGGCACTGGAGGACATGGTCGTCGCCGACACCACCATCCACCACGGTGGTGCCCGGCCCAGCCGGCTGGTGCTCCCGGTCATCGACCGCTGACCGCCGCTCGCCGCCCCTCGCGGGTCCTGCTCCCACGCGCGGACCCGCGGGAGGCGATGGGGGAGGTGCAGCAACGGGCCCCAGATGTCTGGCAGTTGTCGGCTCGAGGAACGCGGCGGATGGTCGGTATGGCTCATGCGCTCACAGTGCGCTCACGGCAGTCCTGGTACGAACCCGTAGAAGGCGGCGGGGGTGACACGCTCCGGACGGTGTTTCCGCAGGTCACGGCCCTGAGTGACCCATAGCGGCACGTGCCGGACGGTTCGCGTGCTGGCTGTTAATCGGACGGTTATTGGTTCGAGTCCAATCGCGGGAGCCCGTTCTGACCTGCAGGTATGCACCTCAGGCATACCCCTACCGACCGCCATGACGTCAAGTGCGCTCACATGCGCTAACGAACGACGTTCGCCCGGCAGCCCGTACACGTGTCGGGTCATGCCATCTCATGCCGAATTGAACCGATGAGTTCGCCGCCGCCGCCGCTCGCCATGTGGCTCGCGGTACGTGATGGGGCGCCTCGTGTCGCTTCGTGCCAGACGGCTACACGTCGTTCGGGCGGTGGCCGTCCGATTTCGCGTCGGATGCCGTTCAGAGCGTGGTGTCTTCTGACCACGACATCGTTCGGTGCGAGGCGGCCCCGCCCGCACGGGTGCGAGCGGACGGTTCGTCGAGGACGCTGGCAGGTCAGCCGTGCGGCTGGCCGGTGGACGCACTGGTGCCGCCGTCCACCGGCAGCACGACGCCGGTCACGTACCGGGCCGCTTCACTGGCTAGAAACAGCACGGCCGGGGCGATGTCCTCGGGCCGACCCGGCCGTCCGAGTGCGATTCGGTCGAGGAAGGGGGCCAGCGACTTCTCGTCGCGGCCCATGTCCGCGGTCATCTCGGTGAGGGTGAAGGCCGGTGCGACCGCGTTCACGCGCACGCCGTCCGAGCCCCAGTCCAGGGCGAGAGAGCGGACGAAGTTGGATACGGCGGCCTTGGTGGCGTTGTAGGCGGCCTGGCCCCAGTCCCCGCGGTCCCCGGACACCGAGGACACGGCGACCAGGTTGCCGCCGGAGGCAGCCAGGTGCGGCAGTGCCGCCTTGGCCAGGTGGAAGAACGCGTCGACGTTCGTGGCGCGCATGGCCTCCCAGTCGTCGTCCTCGAGCTTGGTGATCGGGCCCGAGGTGTGCACGCCTGCGTTGCTGACCACGACGTCGATGCGTCCGAACCGCTCGACGACGTCGGCGATCACCCGGCGGACCTGGGAGCCGTCGGAGAGGTCCGCCGGCAGGGCCATCGTCCGGTCGGCGGGGTGGTCTCGGAGAGCCTGCTCGAGCCGTTCGCGACGGCGTCCTGTGATGGCCACGCTGGCGCCGGCCTGCAGGAAGGCGGCGGTGATCGCACCTCCGATGCCCGAGCCGCCACCGGTGACCAGGACGACGGCGTCGGTGAAGTCGAATCGCGCCTTCTTCATCTGAGTGCTTCCTGTTCAGGGGCCGGGGCGTGCGGGGGAGGAGTCGACGGGTGACCGTGTGGGCGCGTCTGCGGCGGCCCGGCACGCCTGTCGGCAAGGACGTGGCGGTCTGCTCGACAGAGCCTGCCCGCTCGTCCGCGTCCGTGCCCGCCAGGAGGGTGGCAAGGCACCTGCAGGACGTTCACCCACCACGGAAGGGAGCTAGCGCCTGTATCTCCTTCAGGTCGACGACGAGGGGGACGGTGTGCCGGCGGCGCGCCGCGGTTCGGAGGGGTTGACAGCGCCCCACCTTCACTAGATTATCGATAATCTAGTGCCGCAGCGAGGCGGCCAGGGTCGAGGAGGATCCGATGGGCCAGACGACGATCGCCACCTTCTTCGGTGACGACGAGTTCCCGGTCGAGTTCGAGGACGGGCAGCGCGAGCTGCTGTGGGTGCACGACGACCTGCACATCCCGAACCCCGTCTCGCCGATGTACGCCGACATCGGCGGCTGGTGGCTCAAGTGCGACTACATGTTCCGCCGGTTCGGAACTCCGTTCGCCTCGGACTGGATCTCCAAGATCATCAACGGCTACGTCTACACCGCGGCCATCCCGGCCGAGCCCGGGCTGAGCGCCGAGACCTCGGAGTACGGCGCCCGGTACACCCCCCGCACGCCGATCGACGAGAGCTACCCGGCCGAGATCGGCGGCTACCTGGGCTGGACGCTGCCGTACTACGCCGAGAACTTCCTGCACTGGTGGCGCGAGCGTCTGGTGCCCGAGATGACCCGCAACTTCGAGCGGTTCGACGGCTACGACTACGACGGCGCGTCGCTCGTCGAGCTCGCCGTCCTGCTCGAGGACGCCATCGACATGCACGACCGGCACTGGTCCATCCACTGGGTGCTGAACTTCGCCCAGTTCTCCTCCACGATGGGACTGAACGCCGTCATCGCCGAGGCCAAGGGCGAGGGCGACCACAGCGCTCTCATGGGTCGGCTGCAGTCATCCACGACCAACCGCAACTGGGACTCCATCGAGGAGCTGTGGAAGATCAAGGAGAACATCAAGGCCGACCCCGACGGCGCCGTCGCCGCCGCGTTCCGCAAGCCCACCGCCGCTGACGTCGTCAGGGAGCTCGAGTCCACCGACGCCGGCCGCGCCTTCCTCGCCGAGGACATCGAGGGCTACTCGAAGGAGTTCGGTTACAAGTCCATGTACGCCCACGAGTTCTCGTTCAAGACCTGGCGCGAGAACCCCGCGCCGATCATCGAGGGTGTGCGCGGGTACCTGGAGGCGGACTACGACTACCCGGCCGAGATCGCCGCTGTCGCCGAGGACCTCGAGGCGGCCAAGGCAGAGGTGCTCGCGGGCGTCGCCGACGGCGAGGTCAAGGACCGCCTGGTGCAGGCGCTCGACCTGAGCCTGCGGATGAACCCGCTGACGCCCGACCACCACTTCTACATCGACCAGGGCACCAACGCCCGCGTCCGGCTGGTCCTCGTCGCCATCGGCCGCAAGTTGGTCGAGCAGGGCAGGCTCGGTGACCCCGAGGACGTCATGTACCTGCGGTACAACGAGCTGCGGGTGCTCATGGCCGGCAGCAACTCCTTCGACGCGGAGGACCTGGTCGGCGACCGCCGGGACGAGCGCGAGACCGCCTACGAGCTGCGGCCCCGCGACTGGGTCGGCACTGCGACCGAGGAGAACGTCGCGTTCCCGTACCTGTCGCTGTGGGCCTTCCCCGAGAAGCTGCACCGCAAGCCCTCGACCACCGAGGGCGAGGTGCACGGCCTGGCGGCGTCGGTCGGGGTCGTGGAGGGCACCGCCCGGGTCGTGCTCTCGCCGGAGCAGTTCCAGGAGGTCCAGGCCGACGAGATCATCGTGTGCCGCATGACGAGCCCGGCCTGGGTCGTGCTCTTCACCAAGATCGGCGGTCTGGTCACCGACGCCGGCGGCATGGCCTCTCACCCGGCCGTGGTCTCGCGGGAGTTCGGCATCCCGGCCGTGGTCGGCACCTCCGACGCGACCCGGCGGATCAAGACCGGCGACCGCGTCCGCGTCAACGGCGCCACCGGCGTGGTGCAGGTGCTGACGTGACGCTCGAGCGCACGGTCATGCGCGAGCAGATCCGCGACCTGATCATCGAGCGCATCCTCGACGGCACCTACAAGCCCGGCGACCGCATCGTCGAGCTCCAGCTCGTCAACGAGCTCGGCGTCAGCCAGGCACCGGTCCGCGAGGCGCTGCGCGACCTGGAGGCGATGCGCTTCGTGGAGTCGCAGCCCTACAGGGGTGCCCGCGTACGGGCGGTGTCGATGGACGAGCTGGCACAGACGTACCCCGTGCGGGCGGTGCTGGAGGAGCTCGCGGGTCGACTGGCAGCACCGCTGGCAGGTCCGGAGCTGATCAGCCAGCTGGAGGTCGAGGTCCAGGGCATGCGACGGGCCGCTCGCGGCCGCGACCAGCACGGCCTGCTCGTGCACGACGCGCGCTTCCACGAGCTGATCGTGGAGGCGGCGGCGAACGAGGTGCTGCTCGACACGTGGAGCGGGCTGCGGATCGAGGCCTTCACGCTGGTGAGCGTGGTGACCTCCCACCTGGACCTGTCGGCGATCGCCGCCACGCACGTGCCGATCCTGGACGCGCTCCGCAGCCGCGACGCCGAGCTCACCGGCAAGGTGCTGCGGGAGCACATCACCTCGTTCGGCGACCTGCTCACCGGAGGACAGCCATGACCGACCAGCCCGGCACGCAGCCGGTCGTCCTGGCGTTCGACGACGAGCGCTGCCGCGACGTCGACCTCACCGGAGGCAAGGGCGCCAGCCTGGCCGGCATGACCCAGGACGGGCTACCCGTACCGCCCGGATTCGTCATCACCGCCGCCGCGTTCCGTGACGCGGTGGACTCGGACGCCCTGCTGCAGCACATCAAGGCGCAGGACCTCGAGGCCGCCCGAGCCGTCGTCAAGGCCTCCCAGCCACCGGCCGAGGCCATCACCGAGGCCTACCGCGCGCTGCCCGCGGGCCCTGTGGCCGTGCGGTCCTCGGCCTGCGCCGAGGACAGCGAGGACGCCTCGTACGCCGGGCAGCAGGAGACGTACCTGTTCGTCCAGGACCTCGACGACGTCATGGTCAAGGTGGTCGACTGCTGGTTGTCCTTCTTCAGCGAACGGGCACTGTTCTACCGCGAGCACAAGGGTTCACTCGACGACCTCAACATGGCCGTGGTCGTCCAGCAGATGGTCGACGCCACCAAGGCCGGTGTCATGTTCACCGTCGACCCGGTGAACGGCCGTCGCGACCGCGTCATCGTCGAGGCCGCTCCGGGTGTCGGCGAGGCCGTCGTCTCCGGCGAGGTCACACCCGACTACTACGCGCTCGACCGCAAGGGGCACGTCAAGAAGTCCCGCATCGTCGACCAGCCGGTGCTGTCCGACGACGAGCTGGTGCGCCTGGTCGAGATGGGTCTGCGGCTGGCAGAGCTCAACGGCGGCCCGCAGGACATCGAGTGGGCCTACGACGACACCGGTCTGTACATGCTGCAGTCCCGCCCGGTCACCACCGTCTGAAGGGGAGCTTCCTGGTGAAGTACGTGACCTACGACCTGCCCGGCCAGTCGGCGCGCGTCGGCTTCCTGGACGGCGACCGGGTCGTGGACGCCGGGTTCGACGGCGACATGGTCGAGTTCATCGCCGCCGGCGCGCCCGAGGCACCAGGCGGCGGGACGATCGATGGCGCGAGGTTGCTCGCGCCACTGCGGCCACGCACGCTGCGGGACTTCCTGACGTTCGAGGGGCACCTGAAGAACGCCTTCGCCGGCCTGGGCAAGGAGATCCCGCCGGAGTGGTACGAGGTCCCCGCCTACTACAAGGGCCTGCCCGACACGGTGATCGGCCCGGACGCGCAGATCCCGTGGCCCCGCTACACGGCCAAGCTCGACCACGAGCTGGAGCTCGCGGTCGTGATCGGCACCGAGGGGCGGGACATCGACGCCGCCGACGCCGACCGCCACGTGTTCGGGTACACGATCTGGAACGACATGTCCGCTCGCGACGTGCAGGTGCGCGAGCTGCCGATCGGCATGGGGCCGTGCAAGGCCAAGGACTGGGACGGGTCGAACGTCCTGGGCCCGTGCATCGTCACCCCGGACGAGCTGGACCCCACCGACACCCGACTCACCGTCCGCGTCAACGGCGAGCAGTGGGGGAGCGACACCACGGCCCACATGCACTTCGGCTTCGGCGACCTCATCGCCTACGCCTCGCAGGACCTGATGCTGCGCCCCGGCGAGGTGATCGGGTCGGGCACCGCCGCGGGCGGGTCGGGCCTGGAGCTCGACCGGTGGCTGCAGCCCGGCGACGTCATCGAGATGGAGGCTGCCGGTATCGGTGTCCTGCGCAACACGATCGGACCGCGACCGCACTAGCGGCGCCGCCCGGGGTCCATCGAGCACGACCGGTCGCCGTCCGGCGCCCGGCACCACGAAGAAGGAGCATGGACATGGCGTTCGTCGTCGCAGCGATCTGGAAGGCCAAGGAGGGCGAGCAGGGCCGCGTCGAGGAGGTCATCAGGAAGATGACGCCGCTGTCGCGGGCCGAGGAGAAGAACCTGTACTACCAGGCGCAGGTGTCCCCCGAGGACCCGCGCACGTTCTTCCTCTACGAGCAGTACGTCGACGAGGCCGGCTACGAGGAGCACAAGGCCACCCCGCACTTCCAGGAGAACGTGTTCGGCTACATCATCGAGTACCTCGAGGAGCGGCAGGTCTCCACGTACCAGACGATCGATGTCTGATCCGGTCACGCTGCTGCTGCTGCGGCACGGGGAGGTCGCCTCGCACCGGGGCGACGTCCCCGTGATCGCGGCCGGCCGTGCCGCCGCCGAGGACGCGGGTCGCGCCCTCGCCAGCGCCGCAGGTCCGGTGTCGCTGCTGTTCGGCGGCACGCGTCGGACCCGCGAGACGGCGGAGAGCCTGGCGGCCGGGCTGTCGGCCGGTGGTGCCACCGACCTCGTCGGACCGCAGGACTGCTTCGCCCTGCGCAACCCCGACCTGTACGTGGCCGGAACGCGGGTGTCCATGGTCAGCTCGGCGCCGGCACTGGCCGAGCAGGTGCCCGGGATGAGCGCGGAGGAGGCGGCGCGGCACCCGTGGTTCGAGGCGTTCTTCGGCTCCGAGGACCGCATCGGCTGGTGGATGCGCCACCCGGCGCCGCCCGGCGAGACCGCCGACCTGCTGGTCACCCGGTTCCGCCACTTCGCCGCCAGCCTGCTGGACGACGGCCCCCACCGAGACCGCACCGTCGTCGGCGTCACCCACTCGCCGGCCATCCGGGCCGTGCTGCACGCGAGCACCGGACGCGACCCGGGCGAGCCCGGCTACGTGACCGGCGCCCGCCTGCGCATCACCAGCCCGACCGAGATCGACGTCAGCGCCTTCGACCCCCAGCGCACCTGAGGACACCGTGACCGCCACCCCACCCACCACCATCACCACGACCAACCCTGCGACCGGGGCCCGGCTCGCCGAGTACACCGCGATGACCGCCGAGGAGCTCGACACCGCGGTGCAGCGCGCCTCCGACGCACAGGCGGACTGGGCGCGGCACGACCTCGCCGACCGCTGCGCCGTCCTCACCCGGGCCGCTGCGACCCTCCGCGAGCGGGCCGAGGAGCTGGCCCAGCTGGTGGTCGCCGAGATGGGCAAGCCGGTCACCGAGGCGCGCGGAGAGGTCGAGAAGTGCGCCTGGGTGTGCGACTACTACGCCGAGCAGGCGCCCACGATCCTCGCCGAGGAGGTGGTCGAGGCCGCCGGATCACGCAGCTTCACCAGCTACGAGCCCGTCGGCACGGTCCTGGCGGTGATGCCGTGGAACTTCCCGCTGTGGCAGGTGCTCCGGTTCGCCGCCCCGGCGCTGGTCGCCGGCAACGCGGCGCTCCTCAAGCACGCGCCGAACGTGACCGGCACCGCCCTGGCGGTCCAGGAGGTCCTGGGGGCCGCGGGGCTGCCCGACGGCGTGTTCACCACGCTGCTGGTCGCCGAGGCCGACGTGCCCGACGTCGTCGCCGCCCTGGTGGCGGACCCGCGCATCCACGCCGTCACCCTGACCGGCTCGAACCGGGCCGGAGCCGGTGTCGCCGCCGCCGCCGGCACCAACATCAAGAAGACGGTTCTGGAGCTCGGCGGGTCCGACCCGTTCGTGGTGCTGGACGACGCAGACCTGGACGTCGTCGTCCCCAAGGCGGTGACCGCGAGGTTCATCAACAGCGGGCAGAGCTGCCTGGCCGCCAAGCGGTTCATCGTGCACCGCAGCATCGCCGACGAGTTCGCCCAGCGACTGGCCGAGGCCGCCGCCGCCCTCGTCGTCGGCGACCCCACCGCCGAGACCACCCAGGTCGGCCCGCTCGCCCGCCCCGACCTGGCCGACGCCCTCGACGCGCAGGTGCGCCAGTCCGTCGCCGACGGCGCCCGCGTCCTGACCGGAGGGACGGCACACCCCAACGGGCCCGGCTGGTACCAGCCGACCGTCCTGGCCGACGTCCGCACCGACATGGCCGTGATGAGCCAGGAGACCTTCGGCCCGGCCGCGGCCGTGATCGCCTTCGACACCGACGACGAGGCGGTCGCGCTCGCGAACGCCACCGAGTACGGGCTGGGGGCCAGCGTCTGGGCGACCGACGTCGACCACGCACTGCGCGTCGGACGCCGCATCCAGTCCGGGGCCCTGTTCGTCAACGCGGTCGTCGCCTCCGACCCGCGGCTGCCCTTCGGCGGCGTCAAGCAGAGCGGCTACGGCCGCGAGCTCGGTACCGCCGGGGCGCGCGAGTTCACCAACCTCCGCACCACCGTGATCGCCTGACCCGATCGCCCGACCCGAGAGGACGACAGATGCAGACCGACATGCAGCAGGTCACCGAGAACGTGTGGACCAACACCAAGCTGCGCGGGTGCAACCCGAGCCTGGTCCGGACGAGCGACGGGGTCGTCGTCATCGACACCCCCCAGCTGCCGACCCGCGCCGCCGCCATGCGAGCCGACGCCGAGGCGCTCGGACCGATCCGGTACGTGGTGAACACCGAGCACCACGTGGACCACATCTTCGGCAACTACTGGTTCCGAGGAGCCGGCCCGATCGTCCACCACCAGGGCGTGGCCGACAACTTCATGGAGGTCACGCCCTCGCTGGACTCCTTCGACTACGCCCACGAGGCCGTCCCGACCGACGACCCGGACGGGGAGGCCATCTTCCCCGACCGCGACACGTACTTCGCCGACCCCGGGCGCGCCGACATCGTCTTCACCGGTGACCTGACCCTGCAGGTGGGAGAGCACACTTTCGAGCTGCTGCACACCCCCGGTCACACCCCCGGGCAGGTCGCCGTCCACGTCCCGCAGGAGCGGGTCGTGTTCACCGGAGATACGATCTTCTCGGAGTGCCAGACCTGGCTGATGGGATCCAACGTCACCCAGTGGCTGACTGCCCTCGACCGGATCGCCGGCCTGGACGTCGACTGGGTCGTCCCCGGCCACGGCGAGGTCGTCACCATCGCCTACCTCGCCCGCCAGCGCAGCAACCTGATCGACTGGGTGCAGGCCGTCGCCGACGCCGTCGCCCGCGGCTGGAGCCGCGAGGAGACCGTGGCCAAGGTCAACTTCGCCGACCGCTACCCCGTCGACATCGGCCAGGGCTACATGATGGACCACATCCAGACCCTCAACGCCGGTTCCCTGTGGGACAAGCTCACCCAGGCACGACCGGCCTGACCCCTCACCCAGATGCAGACCTTCGACCTCGTCCGCCCCGCGGCCCTCGACGACGCCGTGTCGACCCTGACCCGGCACGGCGACCAGGCACGCGTCCTGGCCGGCGGTACCGACCTGGTCGTCGCCCTGCGGCACCGCACCACCGCGCCGCGGGTGGTCGTCGACCTCAAGACCGTCACCGACCTCAGCGACGGCGTCCGCACACCGGCCGGCCAGGTGCTGGTCGGCGCCACGCAGGTCATGACCGAGGTCGCCGAGCAGGACGAGGTGCGGCGCCACTTCCCCTCGCTCATCGACGCGATGGACGTCGTCGGCTCCCTGCAGATCCGCAACCGGGCCACGCTCGGCGGCAACATCTGCAACGCCTCCCCGGCTGCGGACACCGTCCCGACACTGCTCACCCTGGACGCGATCGTCCACCTCGTCGGCCCCCACGGACGACAGAGCCTGCCGCTGAACCACTTCCTGCTCGGCCCGGGTGAGACCGCGCTGCGCCGTGGTGAGGTCGTGGTCGCCCTCACGCTGACCGTGCCACAGCGGCCCACCGGCACGGCGTTCGCCCGCATGACCCGGCGCCGCGGCGTCGACCTGGCCACGGTGAACCTCAGCTGCTCGGTCGACGACGCCGGGCGCGTGCGCCTCGCCTACGGGGCGGTCGGCCCCCGCGCGTTCCTCGTCGAGGACACCAGCGGCGCCCTCGCCGACCCCAGCACCCCTGCGTCGACGCGGGACAACGTGCTGGACACGCTGATCTCGCGCGCGGCCCCGATCACCGACATCCGCGGGAGCAGGGAGTACCGCCTCGCCATGCTGCGGGTGCTGACCCTGCGTGCGCTGGGGCGGGCCTCCCGGCGCCTCGCGACCGCGACGAAGGACCAGCCATGACCTGGCTCCGCCTGACCGTCAACGGCAGCGCCCGGACCATCGACGCAGCACCGTTCCGCCCGCTGCTCGACGTCCTGCGCGACGACCTCGCCCTGACCGGCGCCAAGGAGTGCTGCGCCGTCGGCGAGTGCGGCGCCTGCACCGTGTTGATGAACGGGGTGACCGTCAACGCCTGCCTCGTGCTGGCCGGTGAGGCCGACGGCGCCGACGTCGTGACCGTCGAGGGACTGGCCGACGAGGACGGCGCACCCAACCGGCTGCAGCGCGCCTTCGTCGACCACGGGGCCGTCCAGTGCGGCTTCTGCATCCCCGGCATGGTGATGTCGGCGCAGAACCTGCTCGACACCGACCCGCACCCCGACGAGGCGACCATCCGAGAGGCATTGTCCGGCAACCTGTGTCGCTGCGCCGGGTACAACCGCATCATCGCCGCCGTGCAAGCGGCCGCCACGCCCGATCCGGACCCCTCCGACGGCCACGACGCCGAACGGGGCTGGAGCGGTGCCGCGGACGAGGACGCGGTCGAGGCCCACGTGGCCGGTGGGCAGGTGGACCAGTGACCACGGCCCCCGACACACGCACGCGGGACACGGGCACCCCCGTGACCAGGACTGGTCAGGTCGGCACCCCGGCACCTCGCCGCGGCGGGCTCGAGCGCGTCACCGGGCAGCAGGAGTTCCTCGCCGACCTGCGCCTGGAGGGGATGCTGCACGTCAAGCTCGTCCACCTCGACTGCGCGCGAGCCCGTATCGACGGCATCGACAAGGCCGCCGCGCTGCGGGTACCGGGCGTGCTCGACGTGGTCGACGCCACCGACCTGCCTCAACCGGTCCCGCGGTTCGGGCCGATGTTCGCCGACCGGCCGGTGCTCGCGGTCGGGGAGACGAAGTACCACGGCGAGGCAGTCGCCGCCGTTGTCGCCACCACGCGCGACGCGGCCGAGGACGGGGCGGCAGCCGTCGTCGTGCACCACGAGGTCCTCCCGGCCGTCACGACCGTTCAAGCGGCGCTGGCCGACGACGCCCCGGCCGTGCAGGACCGATCGGACGAGACACCCGGCCACCCCAACGTCCTCAAGGAACGACACTACGGTTGGGGTGACGTGGACTCGCTGACAGCCGATCTCGTCATCGAGAACACCTACACCTTCCCGATGGTGACGCACTTCGCGATCGAACCGCACGGCGCCATCGCCCACGCCCACCAGGACGGGCTGACCTTCTTGAGCCCCGTCCAGCACCCCTACCTGCTCCAGCGCATGATGGCCGACCTGTTCGAGCTGCCCCTCACCGACGTCCGAGTCCTGGCACCGGACCCCGGCGGCGCGTTCGGAGGCAAGCAGAACCCCAAGTTCGAGCCGTTGCTCGCGCTGCTGTCCCGCAGGACCGGACGACCCTGCCGGCTGGTCATGACCCTCGAGGAGACCTTCCAGGCCGTCCGTCGGGCCGCCGCCACCGTCAGTGTGCGCAGCGGGTTCGCCGCCGACGGACGGATCCTCTTCCACGACATCGAGAGCGACTACCTCATCGGCGCCTACGCGGACATCGCCGAGCGGGTCGTCGCCAAGGGGAACTACCTGGCGTGCGGGCCGTACCGCGTCCAGGCCGCGCGCATCCGGGCTCGGTCGGTGCTCTCCCACACCACTCCCAGCTGCGCCTTCCGCGGATTCGGCACCCCGCAGATCAACTGGGCCGTCGAGTCCCAGCTCGACCAGGCCGCGCGAGAGCTCGGCCAGGACGGCCTGCAGATCCGGTTGACCAACCTGCTGCACAAGGGCGAGGACGTCGTCCCCGGCGACGTACCCGCGGACGGGCACTGGGAGCAGACCGTCCGCAAGGCCGTCGAGGCCGTCGGGTGGGACGAGCCGCTGCCCGCCGGGCGTGGTCGCGGGATCGCCTGCGGCATCAAGTCGGGCGCGACGACGGGGCTGTCCTACTCCACCGTGCGACTGCTCTTCGACGGCAGCGTCATCGTCTACGCCGGCACCTCGGACATGGGCCAGGGCGCACGAACGATCTTCGCCCAGATCGCCGCCGACGAGCTCGGCGCCACCCTCGACGACGTCCGCGTCGTCATGGGCGACACCGCCACCGTCCCCTTCGACCTGCAGACGTCCGCCAGCCGCTCCACCGTGTTCATGGGCAACGCCATCCTCGGTGCCTGCCGCGACGTCCACGCCCAGCTCGCGGAGCTCGCGGCCGACCTGCACGGCGTGGCAGCGGAGGAGGTCACGGTCGGTGGGGGAGTGGTCCACCTGCCCGACGGGTCCACCTCGCCCATCGCCGAGATCGTCCAGCGCGCCCTGGGCCGCCTGCGCGGCGAGCTCATCGGCAACGGCCAGATGCGCAAGACCGACATGCCCGACCACCCCCTCGGTGGCTCGGCCGCGTTCTACGAGTTCAACTGCACCGCCTTCGAGGTGGAGGTCGACACCGACACCGGCGAGATCCTCCTGCACAAGCACGTCACCGTGGGCGACGTCGGCAAGGCGCTCAACCCGCTGCAGGTCGAGTCCCAGGACGAGGGCGCAGCGATCATGGGTCTCGGACACTCGATGATGGAGCACATCGTGCTCGACGACGACGGCCGCATCCGCAACCTCGGGGCCCTCGACTACCGGATCCCCACGACGAAAGACCTCCCCCTCACCATGCACGCCCTGATGGTCGAGAACGAGGACGGTCCCGGTCCGTACGGGTCCAAGGGCGTCAGCGAGGGCGCCCTGCTGTGCACGGCCCCGGCGCTCGCGGCAGCCGTGACCCAGGCGACCGGAGTGGTCATCCGCGACCTGCCACTGACCCCCGAGCGGGTCTGGAGCGCATTGCACCTTGCCCATCCCGGAAAGAGGACTGACTCGCGTACGACGCGCGAACACCCGGACGGCCCGGCTTTCGGACGGCCATGAACCCGCCGACGCGGTCGTCCTGTCGTCTGCCGAGCACGCGCTACTAGGTCCGAGCGCGCTCACGGTGCGCTCACGGAAGACCTGGCACGAGACGGCAGGAGGTGAAGGACACGACACGCCCCGGACGGTGTTTCCGCAGGTCACGGGCCTGCGCGGCACCGGGCGGCACCGGCCGGACGGTTCGCGTGTTGGCTGTTAAGCGGACGGTTATTGGTTCGAGTCCAACCGCGGGAGCCCGTCTGACCTGCAGATATGCACCTCAGGCATACCCCTGCCGACCGCCATTACGTCAAGTGCGCTCACATGCGCTAACGAACGACGTTCGCCCGGCACCCCGAACCCGTGTCCGGTGATGCCATCTCATGCCGGATTGAGCCGATGAGTTCGCCGCCGCCGCCGCTCGCCATGTGGCTCGCGGTGCGGCATTGGGCGCCTCGGATCGTTTCGTGCCGGACGGCGCCACCACGTCCGGCCGATGCCCGTCCGATTTCGCGTCGGATGTCGTTCATGGGGCGTGCCCATGACGACCTCCGCACGGTGCGACGTGTCCGCGGATCACGATGACTCGACCTACGACCTGCCGAGCGCGAGCGGCCTGGTGGAGACGAGGGTGCGATCCCCCCCAACCCGACCGCCGGTCGGGGTGTGCGGTACCTGGCGGCACTAGTCAGAGGTCGCGGTTGGCTGCCGTCGACCTCGTCCCAATCGTTGGTGGACGGGGACCACCCGTACCAGCCTCGGCAGCGCGCAGGACCTAGCGTGGGGGCATGAGCGGCCTGCGGACCCTGTTCATCGGCGGCACCGGCATCATCAGCTCGGCGTGCTCGCGCCTCGCGGTGGAGCGTGGACACGAGCTCTACCTCCTCAACCGGGGCACCGGCAGACGGGACGTGCCCGACCAGGCCACCGTCCTGCGCGGTGACGCCCGCGACCCGGACTCGGTGCGTCAGGCGTTGGGCTCGCTCGAGTTCGACGTCGTCGTCGACTGGGTGGCCTTCACGCCCGAGCACGTGCAGACCGACCTCGACGTGTTCCGCGACCGCGCCGGGCAGTACGTGTTCATCAGCTCCGCCTCGGCGTATCAGACCCCGCCCTCGCGCCTGCCCGTCACCGAGTCCACGCCGTTGCGCAACCCGCACTGGCGGTACTCCCGCGACAAGATCGCCTGCGAGGACCTCCTCGTGCGGGCCTACCGCGAGGACGGGTTCCCGGCGACGATCGTGCGCCCGTCGCACACCTACGACCGCACGCTCGTGCCGTTCGACGGCGGGTGGACGGTGGTGGAGCGGATGCGGCGGGGCAAGCCGGTCGTGGTCCACGGCGACGGCACGTCGCTGTGGACGCTGACGCACCACGAGGACTTCGCCCGCGGCTTCGTCCCCCTCCTCGGGCATTCGCGGACGGTCGGCGAGGCGTTCCACATCACGTCCGACGACGTGCTGACCTGGGACCAGATCGCCCACTGCCTCGGCCGGGCAGCCGGTGTCGAGCCGCGCATCGTCCACGTGCCGTCGGACGCCGTCGCGGCGGCCGACCCCGGCTGGGGGGCGGGCCTGCTCGGCGACAAGGCCCACTCGATGGTGTTCGACAACGCCAAGCTGCGGTCGGTCGTCCCGGACTACCGGGCGACCATCCCGTTCGAGCAGGGCGCTCGCGAGATCGTCGGGTGGCACGACGCCGACGCGTCACGCCGCGTGGTCGATGCCCGGCTGGACGCGGTCATGGACCAGCTGGTCGAGGCCCACCGGCTGCGCTGACGCGCCGACGCGAGGCTCCACGTCCGAGCAACGGCCGAACGGGAGGTCTCAGACGCCGAGTTGCCGGGCCAGGTCGATGATGTCGCGCGCCACCCAGTCAGCCTCGGGACGCGGCTCTGGGTCCGGCGACGGGGAGCCGGCCCACTCGTCCGGGCGGTGGATGAAGGCGGTCCGTAGCCCGTTGTCGTGAGCGGCGACGAGGTCGTTGTTGTGGGTCGTCGCGAGAACCACTCGCGCTGGTGGGACGTCGAGCCACCGGCACGCGTTCGCGTAGGAGTCGGGTGCCGTCTTGTAGACGCCGGTGAACTCGCAGGAGAAGATCGCGTCCCACTGCACCCCGTTCAGGCGCGAGGACCCCACGACCGTACTCGTGCGGAGGATCGTGAACGAGGCGACAATGAAGCGCGTTCGGAGCATGGCCAGACCCTCGGCGGAGTCAGGCCAGGCCGGCATGCGGCGCCAACCACGGACGAGCGCGTCGGACTCGCGGGCCATCCCGGCGACCCGATGCTCCGCGAGCGTGGTCGCCAGGGTCGCCCGGAGGACGTCGTCCATGTCCTCGTCCATGCGGCCGTCGCGCTCGGTGGTCACGGCCTTCACGTGGTCGGTCGAGGAACGGCGCCAGGTCCTGGTGATCGCCGGCCAGTCCGCCTCGACACCACACCGGGCCCCGGCCTCGGCGAGAGCGGCGGTGACACCGCTGTGCCAGTCGAACACAGTGCCACCGGTGTCGAAGACGATCGCGTCGACGTCGGTGGGTGCGCCGTTCACGCGGCACCGCTCGGAGCGGTCCGCGACGAGGTGGTCGGCCTTCGAGCTGTGTGGCACGGTCCCGCGGCCGGCCCGTCGGTGTGATGGCGAGGCGTTCGACATGGCGACACCACATCAGAAATCGATTACCGTTGCAACGGTCGATGGGAGGGGGTCGGACGCGCGAGCAAGCCGACGCAGTCTGCGCTTGAGCCCGCAGGAAACGGGGTGAGCGAAGGACCGCCTCTAGACTCGAGTCCCGAGCTCGGAAGGGGTGCGACGGAGATGGCGACGATCAGCGAGGTCGCCCGTCGGGCAGGCGTGTCCACCGCCACCGTGTCGCGGGTGCTGAACGACAAGAAGGTGGCTCCCGAGTACGTCGCGGCCGTCCGGGCCGCCGTGGCCGAGCTCGGCTACCAACCCGACCGCACCGCGCGTTCGCTGCGCCGCCGCTACAGCGACGTCGTCGCCCTCGTACTGCCGGACATCGAGAACCCCTTCTTCACCGCGTTGGCCCGGGGGGTGGAGGACGTCGCGCAGGACGCCGGCTTCTCGGTCGTGCTCTGCAACTCCGACGACGACCCGCGCAAGGAGGCCCGCTACCTCGACATCGCGATCGGCGACAACATGGCTGGTGCCATCCTCGCCCCGGCCAGTGCGACCCCCGACCTTGGCGGGCTGCTGGAGCGCGGCCGGGTCGTCGTCGTGGTCGACCGACCCGTGCCCGACGCCGTCGACCAGGTGTCCTTCGACAACGTGGGCCTCGGGCGCGAGGGCACGGCCCGCCTGCTCGCGTCGGGCCGCACCCGGGTGGCGTGCGTGACGGGGCCCCGCGAGGTGGTCACGGCGATGGAGCGCGTGCACGGGTGGCGCGAGGCGATGGCCGCCGCCGGTCTGGCGGCCGGGGACGAGCTGCTCGTCCACGCCAACTACCGGGTCGACGGCGGGCGGGAGGCGCTACGCCGACTGCTCGCGCTGCCGTCGCCGCCGGACGCGGTGCTGGCGACGAACAACCTCGTCGGCGTGGGTGTGCTGCAGGAGCTGCACGCGCCGTCCGCCGGCGATGCGGACGTCGGCGTGGCGGTGATCGGCGACCTGCCCTTCGCGACCACCCCGGCCGACGCACTCGTCCTGCTCAAGCTCCACCCGCGCGCCGTCGGCGAGCGGGCCGCGCGGATGTTCTTCGAGCGGCTGGGCGGGACGGACGCGGCCCCCCGGCACGTCGTGCTACCACTCGACCATCTCGACGACACCGGTTCGTTGCGTAAGTAATCGATTACTGACAGAGTGGCGGCGTGCAGCGCTGCCACTTCGGGTTCGACGTCGGGACGTCCAGCAGCAAGGGCGTGCTGGTCACCGACGACGGCGTGGTCCTGCGCACCGCCGTGCGCGAGCACCAGGTCAGCCGACCGGCGATCGGGCACGTCGAGGCCGACCCGGACCTGTGGTGGCGCGAGCTGCAGGACGTCGCGGCCGAGCTCACCGGCGCGGGCGACGTCGAGGTCGTGTCCGTCGGCGTGAGCGGGATGGGGCCGTGCGTCGTCCTGACCGACGATGCCGGGCAGGTGCTGCGCCCGGCGGTGCTCTACGGCGTCGACACCCGGGCGGGGGCGCAGATCGAGGAGCTCGACGCCGAGCTGGGGCGCGAGGCGGTGCTGCAGCGATGCGGGTCGGTCCTCACCAGCCAGGCGGTCGGCCCCAAGCTCCGCTGGCTGGCCCGGCACGAGCCGTCGGTCTGGGAGGCGGCGCGGCTCCTGCTGATGCCGGCGTCATTCCTGGCACACCGGCTCACCGGCGCGTACGTGCTCGACCGGCACTCGGCCAGCCAGTGCACGCCGATGTTCGACAGGTGGACCCAGGAGTGGGCACCGGACTGGGCGCCCCTGGTGGCCCAGCACCTCGAGCTCCCCGCGCTGCGGTGGGCGGGGGAGGAAGCAGGCGTCACCCGCGAGGCGGTCGCCGCGATCCCGGCGGGCACCCCGGTCACGGTCGGCACCGTGGACGCGTGGTCGGAGGCGCTGAGCGTGGGTGCGGTGCGTCCCGGCGATCTGATGCTCATGTACGGCACCACCATGTTCCTGGTCGCGACCGTCGAGGAGCCGATCAGCAACGAGACGATGTGGGGGACCAGTGGTGTCCTGCCCGGAACTCGTTGCGTCGCAGGAGGTATGGCGGCTTCAGGTGCGCTGACCGCGTGGGTGCGCGACCTTGCAGGTGGTGTCCCGTACCCGTCCCTGCTGGCGGAGGCGGCCGCGTCCGGCCCCGGGGCCCGCGGACTGCTGGCGCTGCCCTACTTCGGTGGCGAGCGCACACCGGTCGACGATTCGGACGCGCGCGGGGTCGTGGTGGGGCTCGACCTCACCCACACCCGCGGCGACCTGTACCGGGCGGTGCTCGAGGCCACCGCCTACGGGGTGCGGCACAACGTCGAGACGATGCGGGACGCCGGCGTCGACGTCCGCCGCGTGCTGGCCGTCGGCGGCGGCACGCAGGGCGGTCTCTGGACCCAGGTGGTCTCGGACGTCACCGGGCTCGAGCAGGTGCTGCCCAGCCAGACCATCGGGGCCGCGTACGGAGCGGCGTTCCTGGGCGCCGGCCTGGTCGGTTCGCCCGACATCGACAGGTGGAACCCGCCGGCGAGCACCTGCGTACCGGACCCCGAGGTCCGCGAGCGCTACGACCGCCTGTACGACCTCTACCGCCGGCTCTACCCGGCCACCCGCGACATCTGCCACGAGCTCGTCGATCTCACCCACTCCCGAGGAGAGTCATGACCTACACCGTCCCGGTCCCGATCGTCCGGCCCGAGGCCGCTGAACGCACCGTCTACCTGGTGGCGTCCGGCGACCTGCGGCACCCGGCGAACGTTGCGGGCTGGTCGACCCAGCTGGAGCTCGAGCAGATGGTCGCGGACGCCCTCGCCGAGCACGGCTGGCGGGTGCAGCGGGCGCACCAGTTCGACGAGAGCGTGGGGCACGGTTTCGTCTTCAGCCAGCGGATGGGGCTGGACGTGTTCTCGCAGATCCCGCTCGACGCGCCGCTGGTCGTCGCCGAGGCGATCTGGCAGTACAGCCACCACGTCCTGGCGGGTCTGCGCACCCACCGTGGCCCGGTGCTGACAGTCGCCAACTTCTCGGGCCAGTGGCCGGGGCTGGTCGGACTCCTCGGTCTGAACGCCGGGCTGACCAAGATGGGCCGGGAATACTCCTCGCTGTGGACCGTCGACGGCACCGACGCCTGGTTCCGGGACGGCATCGCCTCCTGGCTCCGGACCGGCCGGGTGGAGCACGACGCGAGCCACGTGCGCGACCTGCCGGTCCTGGGAGCGAGCCCGGAGCGCGAGCTCGGCGTCGCGCTCGCGGAGCAGCTGCTCGACCAGAAGGCCATCATCGGCGTGTTCGACGAGGGCTGCATGGGCATGTACAACGCGATCATCGACGACGAGGACCTCAACCGGCTCGGCATCTACAAGGAGCGGCTGTCCCAGAGCGCGCTCTGGGCGCAGATGCAGGAAGTCGGCGACGACGAGGCCGACGCGGTGGGACGTTGGCTGACCGAGGCGGGCATGACCTTCCGCACCGGCACCGACGAGGCCACCGAGCTGACCGAGCAGCAGCTGCGCTGGCAGTACAAGATGTACGTCGCCGCCCTGCGCATCAGCGACGACTTCGGCCTCGACGCCGTCGGTATCCAGTACCAGCAGGGGCTCAAGGACCTCAGCCCCGCTAGCGACCTGGTCGAGGGGCTGCTCAACAACGTGGACCGGCCGCCGGTCACCAGCCGCGACGGCTCCCGGGTGCTGTACGACGGCGACGCGCTCCCGCACTTCAACGAGGTGGACGAGGGCGTCGCGGTGGACGCGCTGGTCACGCACCGGGTGTGGAAGGCGATGGGGCTCGACCCGGCCAACACCCTGCACGACGTGCGCTGGGGAGAGGACCACGACGGCCGCTTCGTCTGGGTGTACGAGATCTCCGGCTCGGTACCGCCGTCGCACCTGCAGGGCGGCTACACCGGCGCAGAGGGGTGGCGGCAGGGTCCGATGTTCTTCCCTGCCGGCGGGTCCACGATCAACGGCGTGTCCAAGGCCGGCGAGATCGTGTGGTCGCGCCTCTACCTCGACGACGGCGTGCTGCATCTCGACATCGGCCGCGCGAGCGTGGTCGAGCTGCCCGAGGAGGAGACCCGGCGGCGCAAGGAGGCGACCAACCCCGAGTGGCCGATCGCGCACGTGGTGCTGCACGGTGTGACTCGGGACCAGTTCATGGCCCGGCACAAGGCGAACCACGTCCAGGTCGCGTACGGGAACGACGCCGTCACTGCCGATGCTGCGCTGGTGGCGAAGGCTGCGTTGTTCGATCGGCTCGGCGTGCAGGTGCACCTGTGCGGCGACGTCACGCTGACATGAAAAGCCCGGGAGAGGCACCTGAGATGACCACACCCGCTACGGACGGATCGGCCGCGAGGCGCTTCGCCGGGGTGCTGACCCCGATCTGCACCCCGCTCACCGACGACGGCGAGGTCGACGTGGACTCGCTGGGGTCCTTGGTCGAGTTCCAGCTCGCCGCCGGAGCGAGCGGGGTGTTCGTCCTCGGCAGCAGCGGGGAGGCGATCTACCTCGATGACGGCGCGCGTCGCACAGTGGCCGTCGCCACGAGGGAGGCGTTGGACGGACGCGGGCACCTCGTCGTGGGCGCGTTAGCCCCTACCGCGGACCGGGTGGTGCAGCAGCTGGAGCTACTGGCCGACGTCGGCGCGGACGCCTTCGTCGTCACACCGCCGTTCTACGCGGTCCCGTCGCCGCGGGAGGTGGTCGCGCACTTCCGACAGGTAGCGGCGGCGGCCGGCTCGATGCCTCTGTTCGCCTACGACATCCCGGGCAACGTCGGATACAAGCTGGACCCCGCCCTCGCGGTGCAGCTCCTCGGCGAGGGTACGGTCGTCGCGCTCAAGGACAGCTCCGGCGACCTGGACGCCTTCGCCCGCGTCGCGGCCGGCCTGGGCCCCGATCGGCGCTGCGGGCTGCTCAGCGGCGCCGACACCACGGCGGTGCAGGCGCTCGACCGTGGTGCGGACGGGCTGATCGCCGGCCTCGCCAACGTCAGGCCGGATCTGTTCGTCCGGTTGATGGACGCCCACCGCACCGGAGCGCAGCGCGAAACCGCCTCGCTGCAGGGGACGATCACGGCGTTGAACGACCTGTTCGCGGTCGGGCGCCGCCACGGCCTGGGGCGGCACGCCTCCGAGATCGGTGGCCTCAAGCACATCCTTCGCGGATTGGGTGTCATCGCATCCGCGCGCACCGCGCGCCCGCTCGAGCCGTACCCACCGGCAGCGGCCGCAGAGGCCGACGCGCTGTGGGCCGAGCTGCCCACCGCGCAGCGTCCGGTTCGTCCCACCTCCGCCACCTGACGGCACCTCGGGCAAGTACCGGGGGTTGACACCCCCACTCCGTCGATCTACCGTCAGTAATCGATTACTCATTGCTTGGCCCTGGTCGGAGGTGCGATCCCACCCAAAACCATTCCCGCCGGACCCACATGTGACGCAGGCTTTCGCAGGACTAGTACGACTGCGTAGTACGGCCTATCGTGTGGAGACCAACACAATCGCAACCTCGACGCATGACAGCGCAGACCAGGGGTCCGGGACGTGTCCTCGGTCAGACTCAAAGGAGAGTTCCATGGCTAGCTCGCGCAAGACCCGGGGCGTGGTGGGAGTGGTCGCTGCCGCGGCGCTCGTCCTCGCCGGCTGCGGCGGTGGAGGCAACGACGACTCGTCGGCAGCCGAGCCCGAGGACCTCGCCGGCACCGAGATCGAGTACTGGTACTGGCAGGACGACACCACCGACACCACGATCCAGGACCTCGCCGACCAGTTCGAGGAGGAGACCGGGGTCACGGTCAACATCTCCGACGACGTCGCGCAGCCCGACTTCTTCGACGCCCTGGTGAACGGCGTCGCCGCCGGCAACGCGCCGGACGCCACGCACCTGAACACGAACATGCTCGGGCAGCTGATCGACGCCGGCGTGCTCGAGGACCTGAACGAGGAGATCGAGGGCTGGGACGCCTCCGGCGAGGTGACCGAGACCCTCTGGTCCTACACCGAGAACGCGGACGGCTCGGTCCGCTACGCGGTCCCGAACAAGTTCCTGATGTTCTACATGTACTACCGCGCCGACCTGTTCGAGGCGGCCGGCGTCGAGGTGCCCGAGACCCAGGAGGAGTTCGTCGAGGCGGCTGCCGCGATGGCAGCGGCCGGCCAGGGCGCGGAGCAGTACGGCTTCGACCTGCGCGGCGGCCCGAACGGTCAGGACCAGTGGGCTGCTTTCCTCGTCGCCGGCGGAGCCCGCTTCGTCGACGACTCGGGCGAGGTCGCGCTCGACTCCGACGAGGCCCGCACCGCGAACGAGCTGTACGCCAGCACGTTCGAGTCGGCCCCGCCCGGCTCGATCAACAGCGGCTTCCCGCAGATCGTCGCCAACTTCCAGGCCGGCACCGCGACGATGATCGTGAACCACCTGGGGTCGTCCAAGGCCCTGGTCGACGCGCTCGGGGAAGAGAAGGTGGGCGTGGCCCTCATCCCGTCCGCCACCGGTGACCCGGAGCAGACCGAGTACATGGGGACGATGAACATGAACGGCGTCCTCGCCAGCAGCGAGAAGAAGGCCGCGGCGTTCGCGTGGATCTCCTACCTCGCCGAGGCCGACGCCCAGCTCGCGATCGCCCAGTCGCCCAACGGGTACCTGCCGGTGGTCACCTCGGTCGCCGAGGATCCCGCGTTCGCGGACAACAAGTACTTCCAGACCTCGATCGAGGCCTCGCAGAACGGCACGGTGGCCTGGCCGGCCATCCCCGGCACCACGAGGGCCACCCAGCAGGTGTGGCAGCCTCTGTTCCAGGGTGCGCTGCTCGGTGAGAACGACGCCGACGAGGTGGTGTCCGGCGTCGCCGAGGCGCTCGGCGAGTAGGCACCCCAGACGTCCAGCCGGCGCCGGGCCCGAGCCCGGCGCCGGCCGGACCCCCACTGACCCGTCAAGGAGGCCCGATGGCCACCACCGTGTCCGAAGCGCCGCCCCGTGCGACGCCGCCCAGCACGCGGAGCAAGAAGCCCCGCAGCTCGCTGAACCCCGGGTGGCTACCGTGGATCATGCTCGCTCCGGCGATCATCCTGCTCGGCGGCGTGATCCTGTACCCCGCGGGGAACGCGCTCTGGTTGTCGCTCACCTCGACCAACCTGCTGAACACCGCGCAGCAGCAGTTCATCGGCCTGGACAACTTCACCGAGGTCTTCGCCGACGACGAGTTCTACCGGGCGCTGCGCAACACCGCGATCTGGACGGTGGGCAGCGTCGGCGCCCAGCTGGCGCTCGGCATGGCGGGCGCGCTGATCCTGAACAGCCGGATCCGCGCCCGCGGTGCCGTCCGCGGCCTGGTCCTGATCCCGTGGGCGACGCCGAGCGTCCTGGTCGCCCTGATGTGGATGTGGATGCTCGACCCCAACCTCGGGATCATCAACCACATCCTGCAGCTGGTGGGTCTGCAGGAGAACGCTTACGCATGGCTCGCGAACCCCGGCACGGCGCTGCCGACCCTGATGTTCGTCGACATCTGGCAGGGGGTCCCGTTCTTCGCGGTCATGATCCTCGCCGCGCTGCAGGGCGTCCCGCACACGCTGCTGGAGGCGGCCAAGATCGACGGGGCGAACGCCTGGCAGACCTTCTGGCGGGTCGTGCTGCCGCTCATCGGCTCCACGATCCTCATCACCACGATCCTGCGGCTGATCTGGACCGCCAACTACTTCGACCTGATCCTCATCCTGACCAACGGCGGGCCGGCCAACGCGACGCTGACGCTGCCGCTGCTCGCGTACCACACGGCGTACCGGGGCTTCGACTTCGGCCTGGCGGCGGCCTTCGGGGTCACGCAGGCCGTGATCCTGGCCGTCCTGGTCGTGTTCTACGTCCGTCAGGTGAGGAGGAACGAGCTCGTATGACGACCTACTCGATCCCCGCCCGATCCGTGTCCGCCGAGGAGCCGACCCCGGCCGTGCCCGCCCGCAGGCCGTGGTTCCGACCGATCTACCTGCTCGTGCTCGCCTGGTTGGTCGGTGTCCTCGGTCCGTACCTGTGGATGTTCGTCACCTCGATCACGCCGCCCAGCGAGCTCTCCCAGGCGGCGGAGAACATCGTGCCGCGCTCGCCGTCGATGCAGTCGTACGTCGACCTGCTGACGGGGACCTCGTTCCTGCGCTACGCGTTCAACAGCCTGGTGGTCGCGGTCGGGACGGTCTTGCTCACCACCACCATCGCGATGATGGCGGGGACGGCGCTGTCGCGGTACCGCTTCCGGGGCCGGACGGCGGTGCTCTTCGGGGTGCTGCTCGTGCCGCTCTTCCCGACCGTGATGCTGATCGTGCCGCTGTACATCTCGCTCAAGGGCGTCGGGCTGCTGGACTCCAAGCTGGGCCTTGTCATCGTGTACAGCGCCTTCGCGCTCTCGTTCTCCACCTGGCTGATGAAGGGCTTCATCGACCAGCTCCCTGGTGAGATCGAGGAGGCGTCGTACATCGACGGCTGCTCGCGGTTCCAGACCTTCATCTACATCATCCTCCCGCTGTCCCGTCCCGGCATCGCCGCCGCGGGCACTTACGCGTTCATCTACTCCTGGAACGAGTTCCTGTTCGCGCTCACCTTCACCTCCAGCGAGCAGGCACGCACGATCCCCGTGGGGCTGCGGCAGTTCATCGGCGAGAACCTGATCCGCTGGGAGTGGCTGACGGCCGGCGGCGTGCTGGCGGCGATCCCCATCCTGATCGGCTTCATGTTCGCCCAGAAGGCGCTGGTGTCCGGTCTCGCGTCCGGGGCGGTCAAGGGGTAGTGCCGTCCCTCCGCTGGGGCCTCGTGGGTACCGGGACGTGGGCCCGGACCGTCCACGCGCCCTCGCTCGCCACGGCTGCCGGCGGCGGCCGCCTCACCGCGGTGTGGGGCCGCGACCCCGACCGCGCGGGTGCCCTGGCCGCCGAGCACGGTGCCGCGACGGCGACGTCGTTCGACCACCTGCTGGACGCCGTCGACGCCGTGTGCCTCGCGGTCGCCCCGGACGCGCAGGTCGCCCTGGCACGTCGCGCCGTCGAACGGGGCCTGCCGCTCCTGCTGGAGAAGCCGGTCGCCACCGAGGCCGCCGCCGTCCAGGACCTGGTGCGGGTGATGCCCGGGGGGTCGCGCGCCGTGGTCTTCCTGACCCGGCTGTTCGAGCCCGCGCGGTCGCGCTGGGTGCGGGAGGCCGCGCGGGGGAGCTGGACCCGCGCGGAGGTCGTGCACGCGTCCGGCGCGCTCACGGCCGGCAGCGCGTACGCGGGATCGCTGTGGCGTCACGGTGCGGGCGGTCTCTGGGACCTGCTGCCCCACGTCCTGTCCCAGGTCGTCCCCGTCCTCGGCGACGTGGCCGACGGGACGGTGGTGCCGTGGCCCGACCACGACGGGTTCCTCGTCGACCTCGCGCACGTCGGGGGAGCGACCACCCGCGTGCGGATCTCGCTCACCGCCGCGCCCGAGGACCGCGAGGAGTGGATCCGGTTCGACGGACCGGGAGGCTCCACCCGCTCTCCGGCAAGGGCCCTCGACTTCGTCGCCGCGCACGCGGCGGCGGTGCAGGTGGTCGAGGGCGCGACCGACCCGCGGCACGACCCACTGCTGCGGATGACCACGGTCGAGGCGGCGCTCGCCCCGACCGCGTTGATAGCGGACCTGGTGGCCCAGCACGAGGGCCGCCGGATGCCGGCAGACGACACACCACCGACAGTGAGGCAGACGTGAAGATCGAGTCGATCGAGCTCCAGCTCTCTCGGATCCCGCTGCCGCGCGGGCCGTGGGGTGACCAGATCCACAAGGTCACCCACATCGAGATCATCCTGGCGGACATCACCACCGACACCGGGCTGACCGGAACGGGTTTCAGTCACACCTCGGGTGTCGGCGGCCGGATGATGATGGCGGCGCTCGAGGAGCTCGTGCCGGTCCTCATCGGTCAGGAGGTCAACCCCCAGGCGCTCTGGCGCACGTCGTGGCAGCACCTGCGCGACAACGGTCCGGGCGGCACGACGACGCTCGCCATCGCCGCCGTGGACATCGCCCTGTGGGACCTGCTCGGCAAGCACTACGGCGTCCCGGTGCACCGTCTGCTCGGACAGGTGCACGACCGGATCCCGCTGTACGCGTCGGGGATCAACCTGAACCTGACCGCCGAGGAGGTCGTGGAGCAGGTGGTGGGATGGCGCGCCGAGGGGTACTTCGCTGCCAAGGTGAAGGTGGGCAAGCCCGACCTCGAGGAGGACGTGGAAAGACTCACCAGGATCCGCGAGGCGGTGGGGCAGTTCCCGCTCATGATCGACGCCAACCAGGGATGGACCTACGCGCAGGCCGTCCAGGCGGCCGAGCGCTTCCGGCACCTGAACCTGTACTGGGTCGAGGAGCCGCTGCGGGTCGACGACGTCGTGTCGCACGCCCGGCTCCGGGCACGGTCGGGCATCCCGATCGGCCTGGGCGAGAACGTCTACACCCTCCAGCAGTTCAACCAGTACCTCGTCGCCGACGCGTGCGACTTCATCCAGGCCGACCTCGGCCGGGTCGGAGGCATCACCCCCTACATGGACATCGCGGCGCTCGGCCGTGCCTTCAACGCACCGATGGCGCCCCACTTCGTCATGGAGCTGAGCGCCTCGGTGCTGTGCGCGGTGCCGAACGCGCTGTGCGCCGAGATGACAGACGGGGGGACGATGACCGAGCTGCGCGTGATCGAGCCGCAACCGCCGCAGGAAGGCTGGTTCGTGCCGCGCGACGTGCCTGGTACCGGGCTGGAGTTCGACCGCCCGTGGCTCGGTCAGCACTCCGTCACCGGGGACGCCTCGTGAGCCGCGACCTGTTCGACGTCACCGACCGCGTCGTGCTCGTCACAGGCGCGCTGGGCCAGATCGGTACCGAGTTCGTCCGCGAGTTCCACGCGCGGGGAGCTCGTGTCGTCCTTGCCTCGCGCTCGGCCGACGCCACGGCCGTCGACGCCGCGTTCCCCGACCTGGCCGGCGACGACCGGCTGCTCGCCGTGGCCGTCGACATCACCGACAAGGCCTCCATCGAGGCCGCCCTCGACACGGTCGAGCAGCAGTGGGGCCGCTGCCCCGACGTGCTGGTCAACAACGCCGGCATCGACACCCAGCCGAGCGCCCCGCCCGAGGTGTCGGGTCCGTTCGAGACCTTCCCGGAGGAGGTGTTCCGCGAGGTGGTCGACGTCAATCTGGTCGGGACCTTCCTGGTCATACAGGCGGTCGGTGCGCGGATGCGGCGGGCAGAGGTGGCCGGGTCGATCGTGAACGTGGGGTCGATCTACGGACTGGTCTCGCCCGTGCAGGACATCTACGCCTACCGGGAGGAGCGCACCGGCGTCCCGTTCGTCAAGCCGGTTGCCTACTCCGCTGCGAAGTCCGGGGTCTACAACCTGACCCGGTATTGCGCCACCTACTGGGGGCGGCACGGGATCCGGGTGAACACGCTCACGCCCTCCGGGGTCCGACGCGACACCCAGGACGAGACGTTCCAGGCCAACTACACGGCCAGGATCCCCATCGGACGGATGGCGGAGGCGGACGAGTTCAACGGTGCTGTGGTGTTTCTCGCGTCGGACGCCTCGCGCTACATGACCGGCGCGGATCTGGTCGTCGACGGGGGGTGGACGGCGTGGTGACCGCCGCAGAGCACCGGATCACCACGGTCGACGTCCACCTTGTGTCGGTCGATGTCGCCGGCAAGTTCGCCGACGCGACCCGCACGGTCGAGACGCTGGGCTACGCGATCGTCCGCGTGCGCACCGACACGGGTCTGGAGGGAGTCGGATTCACCTACCACGAAGTGGGCGGTGAGGCCTTGAAGACGATGGTGCTCAAGGACATCGCCCCTCGCCTGAGCGGCGCGGATCCCTTCGGCACCGAGGTCATCTACCGCGACCTCGTGCAGTACCTGCGCGGAGTGGGCCGTAAGGGCCTGGCGTTCTGTGCCCTCAGCGCGGTCGACACCGCCCTGTGGGACCTCAAGGGCAAGGTCGTGGGACTTCCGCTGTACCGGCTGCTCGGCGGCAACCGTGCCGACGTGCCCGTGTACGCCAGCGGCGGCTGGACCTCCTACGACGACCACGAGCTCGTCGCCGAGGTGGTCGGCATGGTCGAGCAGGGCTATACCCAGGTCAAGTTCAAGGTCGGCGTGGACGGCGGGACGAACCTGCGCCGCGACGTGCGACGGGTGGCGGCCGTCCGCGACGCCGTTGGCCCCGAGGTCGGGATCATGCTCGACGCCAACAACTGCTGGGACGCCGCGACCGGTGTGCAGTTCGCCAACCGCGTCCGCGACCTCGACATCATCTGGCTCGAGGAGCCGGTGCCGGCTGACGACCTGCTCGGCCTGGCCCGGTACAAGCGCGGCACGGACGTGCCGCTCGCCACCGGCGAGCACGAGTACACCAAGTACGGCGTGCGCGACCTGCTGGTGCACGAGGCGGTCGACGTGCTGCAGGTCGACGGTGCGCGCTCCGGTGGCTACACCGAGATGCTCAAGATCGCGGCGATGGCCGAGGCGTGGAACATCCGCTTCGCGCCTCACGCGATGGAGTACCTGCACTGGCACCTGGTGAGTGCCGCCCCCAGTGGCCTGGTCCTCGAGCGGCTCCTGGCGTTCGAGGACATCACCGCGCGTATCTTCCCCGCTGCGCCGTTGCCGGTCCAGGGGACGCTGCACATCCCCGACCTGCCGGGCCTGGGCCTTGAGCTCGACATGGACTTCGTCCGCGCCCACGACGAGACCTGAACCACCGGCCGTGTGCCCAAGTCGGGAACGGCCGGTGGCGGCCCTCCTGTCAGACGACCTTCTCCTCGTGCAGGCGGGCGATCTCGACGTCGTCGAGACCGAGCACCTCGCGCAGGACCTCGTCCGTGTGCTCGCCGAGGACGGGCGGGGCGTGCCGGAAGGTGACGGGGCTGCCGGAGAACTTGGCGGGGTACCCGACGAGGACCAGCTCGTCTCCGTCGGTGTCGCGGGCGCGGAACAGCATGTCGCGGTGCCACAGCTGGTCGTTGCGGGCCGCAGTCGCCACGTCGGCGACTCGCGAGCACGGGATTCCGACCTTCTCGAAGACCAGCTCGACGTCCAGGCCGGTACGGGTGCTTGTCCACTCGGTGACGATCCGCTCGATCTCCTCGACGTTCGCCATCCGCGCCGGCGTCGAGGAGAACCGCTCGTCCGTCACGAGCTCCGGGCGCCCGAGGATCTCCGAGCAGAACCTGCTCCAGAAGACGGCCGTGCCCGCGTGCAGGTAGACGAAGCCGTCGAGGACGCGGAAGGCGTTGGCGGGAGCATTGAACTCGTCGCGGTTGCCCGAGTGCCGCGCCTCGTCGCCGAACATCAGGTTCGCCGGCAGCGAGGTCCCCAGCGCGGCCACCAGCGAGTCGAGGACGGCGATGTCGACGACCTGGCCCTGCCCGGTGCGCTCGCGGTGGAACAACGCGGCCAGGGCGGCCGAGGTCGCCTGCGTGGCGGCCAGGGTGTCGGCCGGGAACATCTTGGTCAGTCGCGGCGTGCCGTCGGGGCCCGCGTTCATGTCCATCAGCCCGGACATGGCCTGGGCGATGCAGTCGAACAGGACGCGGTCGCGGTACGGGCCGTCCTGGCCGTACCCGGAGATCGACACCACGACCAGACGCGGGTTGAGGGTCTCGAGCGTCTGGGTGTCCAGGCCCATCTTGTCGAGGGTGCCGGGGCGGAAGTTCTCGACCAGGACGTCGGCCCACGAGACCAGACGCGCGAGCAGCTCGCGGCCCTCCGGGGCCCGCGCGTCGAGGGTGATAGCGCGCTTGTTGCGGTTGTAGAGCATGGTGTAGAGCGCCTTACCGCGGACGGCGGGGGAGTTGGCCCGTGCGTCCTCTCCGCGCAGGCCCTCGACCTTGACGACGTCGGCACCGAGGTCACCCAGGTTCTGGGCGCACAGGGGCCCGGCGATGAACCGCGACAGGTCCAGCACCCGGATCCCGTTCAACGCGCCCTTCGCCTCGGGATCCCAGCGGACCTCCGGACGCTCTGCACCGACCTCGTCGATCACGACATCTCCTCGTCGAGTTCTGCCCATGTGGATACACATGGGTCTGTGTGGCACTCGCACAGGAGTGTAGCGGGTACGGCCTGCGCAGCGACGCGTGCGGCGATCGACGCTGAGTGCAACATGGGGCGAGGCTTGGGGGCCGTTGCATCGCACTACCTGTGTGTGATTGTGTGGACTCGCACTTCTGACGTCGCCGTCCTTCCGGAGAGGATCCCCCGTGAAGTCGAAGCTGGTGGACCTGCCCACCGCGGCCGCGCTGATCCCGAGCGGTTCCTCGCTCTCGATCGGCGGTAGCATCATCCGGCGCTCGCCCGTGGCCTTGGTCCGCGAGCTGATCCGCACCGGGAAGGGCGGGTTCACGGTGCTGGCGTACCCGGCGGGTTTCACGACCGACCTGCTCGCCGGCGCCGGCGCCGTCGACCGGGTCGAGGCGGTCTACGAGGGGCTGTTCCAATTCGGGTTCGCCCACAACTTCCGGCGTGGCGTGGAGCAGGGGCGGATCGACATCCGCGACTTCTCGGAGGTCGCCATGGCGGCCCGGTTCCGGGCGGCGGCGAGCGGGGTCCCGTTCCTGCCCACCGATGCCATGCTGGGCACCGGTATGGCGGCGCACAACCCCGAGCAGGTCAAGGAGATCACCTGCCCGTTCACCGGGCGCCTCCTGCACGCGGTCGAACCCGCGCTGAGCGACTTCACCCTGCTGCACGGGTACACCGCCGACGAGTACGGGAACGTCCAGTTCCCGGTCGCCCGCGACGCTGACGACCTCGACCCGGTGATGGCGAAGGCGGCTCAGCGTCTGATCGTGACCGTCGAGAAGATCGTGCCGCACAGCGAGATCACCAAGAACCCCAACCTGACCTACATCCCGCACACCTGGGTCGAGGCGGTCGTCGAGGTCCCGTTCGGTGCGCACCCGCTCAGCTGCGACGGCTACTACGACGAGGACGAGACCCACATGCGCGAGTACCAGGAGCTGATGCAGCACGACCGGTTCGCCGAGTACTCGGAGCGTTACGTCTCCGGTGTCGCCGACCACGCCGCCTACCTGTCCGCCGCTCTGACGCCGGCCCGCGTCTTCGAGCTCTCCGTCCGGTGAGGACCGACACGATGACGACCGACGACAACGTGGAGCACGGCACCGGGTACTCGGTGAACGAGCTGATGGTGGTCGCCGCCGCGCGCGAGCTGCAGGACGGCGACCTGATCTTCATCGGCGTGGGTACGGCAGGCCGGGCGTTCACCCTCGCCTGCGGGATCCCCATCGCCGCAGCGCGCCTGGCCCAGGAGACGCACGCGCCGCATCTGTCGATCTACTGGAACAACCTGCTGAGCCCCGACCTGAGGCAGATCCCGGAGCAGCTGACGCAGCACAACCTCACGGTGTGGCCGACGTCGGCGCAGCTGCACAACTGCAGCGACAAGAACGACATGCTGTCCCGGGGGATGTTCGACGTCTCGTTCGACTCGGCGCCGCAGGTCGACCGTTTCGGCAACCTCAACATCACCGCGATCGGCGACTACCGCAATCCCAAGGTCCGCCTGATCGGGTGCCTCGCCCAGACCGACCACTTCGCCTATGTCCGAAGGCCTCTCATCCTCACGGACCTGAAGCGCCGCACCTTCGTGGAGAAGGTCGACTTCGTCACCAGCGTCGGGCACCTCGACGGCGGCACCACGCGGACCGACGCGGGCCTGCGTCCCGGAGGGCCGAGCCGGGTGATCACCGACAAGGCGATCTTCGGCTTCCACGAGGAGACCAAGGAGATGCAGGTGCTCAGCGTGCACGCCACGTCCACGATGGACGAGGTCCTCGCGGAGATGACCTTCTCGCCGCGCGTGGACGACGAGGTGCCGACGACGGTGCCGCCGACCGCGGAGGAGCTGCGCCTCATCCGCGACGTGATCGACCCCCGTCGGATCCTGCTGACGCACTGACCCGGCAGGATCGAGGCGACCTGTCAGGCCAGGTGGACTGTCAGGCCGGCCGCGCGAACCTTCCTGATCTCGTCTGCGTCTGCGTTGCGGCCGGTGACCAGGACGTCGATCTCGTCGACCTCCGCGCACGTCGTCAGGTGCTGCGACCCGATCTTGGACGAGTCGGCGAGCACGACGACGCGGCGGGCCGCGGCGACCATCGCCCGCTTCACCTGCCCGTCCACCTGGTCCGATGTGGTCGCGCCGCGTTCGGCGGAGAAGCCGGAGCACCCCAGGAACACGATGTCCGCCCGGATGTTCTCCAGTGCTCGGACGGTCCAGGAGCCGCCCTCGGACCAGGTGCGCGGGCTGACCTCACCGCCGAGGGTGTGCACGACACCGGACGGTCGCTCGAGCAGGGTCGTGGCCACCGTCAGGGAGGGCGTGACCACCGTGGTGGCCCGGTCGAGCGGATACACCTCGGCGAGTGCCTTCGCCGTGGTACCTCCGTCGAGGAGTACGAGGGCCGCCACGGGCACCAGTGCCGCAGCGGCCTCGGCGATGAGGGCCTTCTCCGACGTCATGAGCGACGCGCGCTGCTTGACGTCGGGCACGAGTCCGCGGTGGGTCTCCAGCACCGCGCCACCGTGGACACGACGCAGGCTGCCGGCCCGCTCGAGGCTGATCAGGTCGCGACGGATCGTCTCGGTCGACAGGTCGAACTCCGCGGCGAGGGCGGCGACCGTGATGCTCCCGTCGGCCCGGAGCCGGTCGAGGATGCGCGCGCGTCGCTCGACGGAGAACGTGCCGGTATCCGTGGTGCCGGTGTGCTTGGCCACAAGTGCCCCCTGGTGCGCTCGGCCTGTGCGTCAGTCTGCAAACGCATGCTACTGCACGTCGTGAGGCGCTTGACGATGTCAGCACCCAGCTGTTCCGCGCCGCCGGCGCTCCCGACGCCGAGCCGGAGCGGAGCACGGTTGGCGTTGTCGCACAAAGGAGTCCAGCCGCGAAGAGCCAGTGTTGTGGTAACGTTTGGATTCCAACACAACCACAAGTCCTGTCGCTGTGTTGGATCGGACCCGACCGCCCGAGGAGCCTTCCGCCCATGACGCCGGACGACGCACCGACGCGCACGCGCGCGCCGGAGCCGCTCTACATGCTCGCCTTCGACCACCGTCAGGTCCTGCGCGACCTCTACCCGAGCGCGACGACCGAGGACCTGGTGCACGCCAAGCACACCGTGCTGGACGCCCTGGGCGTGCTGTCGGGGGAGGTGCCCGCGCGCTCGCTGGCGTTCCTGGTCGACGAGGAGTACGGCGGCTCGGCCGCCCAGCGGGCGCGGCGGCAGGGGTTGTACGTGGCCATGCCGATCGAGGCCAGCCGGACACCTTCCCTGCAGTTCCAGTACCCGGACGACTACGAGGAGCGGTTCGCCCGTGACGACCCGCAGTCGGTGAAGGTCCTGGTCTTCCACAACCCCGACGACGCCGAGGACCGGCAGCAAGCGCAGTTCGAGCTGTTGCGCCGAGCAGGTGACCTCGCGCGCGCCCAGGGCCGCGACTACCTGCTCGAGGTGCTGGTCACCCCGACCGCCGAGCAGCTGCGTGAGTGCGGGGACGACAGGGGCGTCTTCCGCACCCGGCTGTTCCCTGCTCTGCTCGTCGAGTCGATCGCGCAGATGCAGCAGGCGGGCATCGAGCCGGACCTGTGGAAGGTCGAGGGCCTGGCGACGGTCGACGACACGGCTGCGGTCGCAGAACAAGCCATGAGCGGTGACCGCGGGCACGTGCGCTGCATCGTCCTCGGCAGCGGTGAGTCGCCCGCCACCGTGCACCAGTGGCTGGCGAACGCTTCTGCGGTTCCCGGGTTCTCGGGCTTCGCCATCGGGCGCACTGTATGGCACAGGCCCCTCGCGGGTCTGCTCGAGGGCACTCTGACCAAGGAGGCCGCAGTCGAGGAGATGGCTCGCTCCTTCGCCGAGCTGGTCGCGGCCTTCGGTCGGGAGCCGACGGCGGTGAGGGCAGGCCGCAGCGCGTGACCACGCTCATGGGAGTGGATCTCGGCACCTCCTCCTTCAAGGCATGCGCCTTCGGGGTGGACGGTCGCCCGATCGGTTGCGTGCGTCGTCCCACCCCGTGGAGCCGGTCGAGCGGCAACGGGGAGCTGGACCCGGGCGCCTTCGGGCAGGCGGTGCGGAGCCTGGTGGACGAGTGCGCGGCAGAGCACGGCGCCGGACAGGTCGTCGGCGTCGGGGTCACAGGGATGGCCGAGACCGTGTTCGTGCGGACGCATTCGGCGCAGGTGCTGCCGGCCCGGGCGTGGAACGAGCGCGACCACGACGCCGCCGCCGAGCCGGACGCGTCGGCCTTCGCCCGGACCGGACTGATCGACCTGTCCCGGGCCACGGCCGTCCGTCTGCGTCGCCTGCGGGACACCGGGGTAGCGATCGCCGGTTGGAGCGGGCTGCCCGAACAGGCCGTGCAGCTGCTCGGAGGGGAGCGGGTGCAGGAGCGCTCACTCGCCTCACGTACGGGCCTCGTCGACGTCGTCCGCGGCGGCTGGGACGAGGAGCTGGTCGCGTGGGCCGGCGTCGAGGACGCGCTACCCCACGAGGTCGTCGCAGCCGGGACCGCAGCCGGCGTGGTCAGGGAGGGCGTCGCCGCTGGCGCGACCTTGACCGTGGCCGGACACGACCACGTCGTCGCCGCGATCGGCGCGGGTGCCTACGGCGCGGCCGACGTGTTCGACTCGATCGGGACAGGAGAGGCAGTGCTGACCCAGATCGCCCGTCATGGTGCGGATCTCGACGTGTCAACCGTCTCCCGACTCAGGTCGCTGGCGATCAACGTCGGCCTCGGCCTCGACGTCGACGACCGCATCGCGCTTGCCGGACTCGGTACGGGCAACCGCTTCAACGTCCTGCTGGACGCGCTGGAGGAGGCAGGTTTCGCCCGCCCCGACGTCGTGGCCGCCGAGGGAGCACCCTCCGCGACCGAGCAGGAGCACGTGCTCGTCGGTCTCCCGACGGCGCTCGGCGCGGTCGTCTCACGTCTCTTCGGACCCGACTGGCAGGAGCTGCGCCGGACGGGCGAGGTCGGTGCGGCCGTCGCCGCCGCCGTCACCGACCTGGCTGCGGCACGGGCGGTGTGGTGGGCTGCGGTCGTGCACGCCAGCCGCAACGCTCGCGCTGCCCTGAACGCCCTGACCGCACCGGACGGCGCGCACCCGCGCCTGGTGGCGGCAGGTGGGTGGCTGCGCAACGCAGGTCTCGTCGCCGTCCGCGCACGCGAGCTCGGCCACTTCCACGTCCCGGATGTCGACGAGTGCGGAGCCCGCGGCGCCGCCCTGCTGGCCGGTCTCGCCGCGGGGGTGTACTCCTCACGCCAGGACCTCCCTCCCATCGCCGAACCCAGGAGCACACGATGACGATCACCGGCCGCACCCGCGTGTACGCCCACATCGGCCACCCGATGGGTCACGTCCGCGCCCCCGAGGTCTTCAACCGGCTGCTCGGCGAGCGCGGGGTCGACGTCGTCGTCGTCCCGGTCGACGTCGCGCCCGACGACCTGCCGTCGATGGCGCCGGCGTTCCGGGCATGGCGCAGCCTGGCCGGTGTGGGGGTGACGATCCCGCACAAGGAGACGATGACCGCCATCGTCGACGAGCTGACCCCGATGGCGCGGCTGTGCGGGGCGACGAACGTGATCCGCCGCGACCCCGACGGGCGCCTGGTCGGCGGCCAGTTCGACGGGCTCGGGCTCACCCAGAGCCTGCTCGACGCCGGGCACGTGCTGGACGGAGCGCGCGTGCTGCTCGCGGGCGCCGGAGGCACCGCGCGGGCCGTCGCCTTCGCCCTCGCCGACAGCGGCGTGGGCCGGCTCGAGCTGACCAACCGCACGACCAGCAAGGCGGCCGCGATCGCCGACGAGGTGCGCACGGCCTACCCGGACTGCGACGCGGTGCTGCGCGAGGGCGCGGTCGAGTTCGACCTGGTCGTCAACTGCACCAGCCTGGGTATGGGTGCCGACGACGCGTTGCCGGTCGACCCCGTCGTGCTCCGCGAGGGGGTCGTCGTGGCCGACGCCGTGATGGCGCCGCCGGAGACCGCGCTGCTGCGGGCCGCTGCCGAGCGCGGGTGCCTGACGCACCCCGGCCTGCTGATGCTGCACGCCCAGTTCGACCGCACGCTGGACTTCCTGGGGGTCGACGCCCGATGAGCGCCGACCGCGACGGGGTCCCGACCTACGACGAGCTCCTGGCGACCGGGACGCCTCCGGGGACGTCGTGGGGCGTCTTCGACAACGACCTCGGCACGCTGAACTTCCTCACCCCGCACGCGGTCGCGCGCGCCGCGAGCGGGGTGCGGCGTGGTGCCGTGTTCTCGCTGAACCTGCCGGTGACCGAGCCGGGGCCGCCGATCCTGGGGCGGCGCGCACCCGCCCACCACCGGGTCGCGCTCGACGGCGGCGGGTACGACGACTACTACGACTCCTTCTACCCCCAGGCATCCAGCCAGTGGGACGCGCTGTGCCACGTCGAGCACCCGCAGCACGGCTTCTACAACGGCCACGACGTCGCCGCCGTCACCGACCCCGACGCCCCGGCGCTGGGCATCGAGCAGTGGGCCGCGCGGGGCATCGCCGCGCGCTTCGTGCTGGCCGACGTGGCAGGCCACCTCGCGGCCGCCGGGACGCCGCTCGACCCGTCGACGTCGTTCTCGATCACCACCCACCTGCTCGACGAGGTGCTCGGCGCGCAGGAGGTCGAGGTCCTGCCCGGCGACGTCCTGCTGGTGAACACAGGCTGGCTGGCCTGGTACCGGGCACTGCCGGTGCAGGAGCGGGAACGGCTCGGCGGCGCGGGGCTGTTCCCCGCCCCGGGGCTGGACGCCGCGGAAGACACTGCCCGGTGGCTGTGGGACCACCGGGTCGCCGCAGTCGCCTCCGACTGCCCGGCGCTCGAGTCGATGCCGTTCGACAAGTCGCACGACGACGGCTTCCTCCACCTGCGCCTCATCCCCAAGCTCGGGTTCGCGGTCGGCGAGCTGTTCGACCTCGAGCAGCTCGCGCGCGACTGCGCCGAGGACGGCCGCTTCGACGGGATGTTCTGCGCGGCACCGCTGCACACGCCGGGCGGTGCCGGCTCGCCGGCGAACGCGTTGGCCCTGAAGTGACCCCGACGGACAACAGGAGGACCTGCTGATGCGAGCGGTGCAGCTGGTGGCGGCCGACCAGCTTCACGTGGCCGACGTGCCTGAGCCGACGCCGCGCGAGGACGAGGTGGTCCTCGACGTGGCCGGGTGCGGTGTGTGCGGCACCGACCTGCACACCGTCTCCGGGGGGAACCCGCTGGTGAGATTCCCCGCGACCCCGGGGCACGAGTTCGGCGGCACGGTGGTCGCGCTCGGCGCCGGCGTCAGGTGGCTGGCTGTCGGCGACCGCGTCGTGGTCGATCCCTCGCGTTCCTGCGAACACTGCGAGCACTGCCTCGGCGGGCGGCCGAACCTGTGCCCGGACAAGGGCGGTCACGGATCGCGGTTCCCCGGCGGCTTCGCCGAGCAGGTCGCGGTGCGCGCCACGTCATGCGTCCGGGTGCCCACGTCGATGCCGTGGGAGGTGGCGCTGCTCGCCGAACCGCTGGCGTGCGTGCTGCACGGTGTGGACCGCCTCGGCGCTGCGATCGGGACCGACGCGGTGGTGTGGGGTGCCGGGCCGATCGGTCTGCTGACGGCGGTCGTTCTGCGGCACAAAGGAACCGACGTGCACGTGGTCGAACGCTCCGAGGCCCGACGCGAGGTCGCGGCCGGACTCGGCCTACCCGTCGTGGCAGACGCCGCCGCCCTGCCCGGGTCGGACGCAGCCGTCGTCGTCGACGCGACCGGCGTTCCCGCGGCGATGGAGCAAGGCTTCGATCGGCTGCGACGTGGTGGCACGCTGCTGATGATGGGGGTGGCCGCGCCAGGGTCGACCGTCTCCCTCGACCCGCACCGGATCAACTGGCACGAGCTGACCATCCTCGGGTCGATGGCGGTGCAGAGCTCGTTCGAGCGGGCGGTACGCCTGCTCGGCCGGATCGGCGACCAGGTGCGGCCCTTGGTGACGCACGACGTTCCGCTCGAGTCCTTCCCGGAGGCTCTCGACCTGATTCGCTCGCAGGGCGCCCTGAAGGTGCTCGTGCGCCCGAACCGCTCCCGCTAGCACCCACCCCCCACCTCAGCCGGAGGAACGATGACGACCACGCACCGCATCACCCACCTCGTCGGGGGCGAGTGGACCGACGACGATCCCGTCGACGAGCGGGTCAACCCCGCGGACCCCGCCGACACCGTCGCCATCGTCGCCGCGGCCGACCCGGCCCTGGTCGACCGGGCTGTCCGATCCGCGGCGGCGGCGCAACGGTCCTGGGCGTCGATGACCGGGCCGGCGCGCGGCACCGTCCTCTCCGACGCCGCGCACCTGCTCCGCGGCCGAGTCGACGAGATCGCGCGCGACCTCACCCGCGAGGAGGGCAAGACCCTTGCCGAGGCCACCGGTGAGGTACGTCGCGCGGCCGACGTCCTGGCGTTCTTCGGCGCGGAGTGCTGGCGCGCGGACGGGTCGACCCTGCCGTCCGGCGTCCCGGACACCCAGGTGTGGACGAGGCGGGAGGCGCTCGGCGTCGTCGGCCTGATCACCCCGTGGAACTTCCCCATCGCCATCCCGGCGTGGAAGCTCGCGCCGGCGCTGGCGGTCGGCAACGCCGTCGTGATGAAGCCCGCTCAGCTGACGACGGTCTCGACGATGCACCTGGCCAACGCGCTGGTCGAGGCGGGGCTGCCGCCCGGCGTGCTGACGCTGATCCACGGCAAGGGCTCCGTCGTCGGCGAGGCGATCGTCCAGCACGAGCTGGTGCGGGCCGTGTCGTTCACCGGGTCGAACGCCGTGGGTCGGCGGATCGAGGGCCTGGCGGCCGCGCGAGGCGTGCGCGTGCAGCTGGAGATGGGCGGCAAGAACCCGGTGGTGGTGCTGGACGACGCCGACCCGGGACGCGCTGCCGACATCATCGCCGCCGGCGCCTTCGGGCTCACGGGGCAGGCCTGCACCGCGACCAGCCGGGTGATCTGCACGCCCGGGATCCACGACGCCGTCGCCGAGGCGCTGGTCGAGCGCGCCCGTGACTACGCCCCTGGCAACGGACTGACCGACGGCGTGCGGATGGGCCCGGTGGTGAGCCAGGCGCAGGTCGCGACCGACGCGGAGTACGTCGAGGTGGCCGTCGACGAGGGCGCGACCGTCCTCACCGGAGGCGGACGCGACGGTCTGCTGTTCGAACCGACCGTGCTCTGCGACGTCGCGCCCGACCACCGCGTCGCGCGCGAGGAAGTGTTCGGCCCGGTGGTGGGTCTGCTGCGCGCCCGCGACGAGGACCACGCCATCGAGCTCGCCAACGACACCGAGTTCGGGCTGTGCGCCAGCCTGGTGACGCAGCGGCTCTCCTCGATCGCCAAGTTCGTGGACCGGATCCAGGTCGGGGTGGTCAAGGTGAACCGGCCTTCCAGCGGAGTCGACCTCAACGTCCCCTTCGGTGGCGTCAAGGGCTCGTCGAACAACGCGTACCGGGAGCAGGGCAGCCAGGCCCTCGACTTCTACAGCTGGACCAAGGCCGTGTACCTGGGTGCCGAGTAGGTTGGGGACCGGTCGGGCGCCGCAGGCACCCGACCGGACCCCTGCCACGCCGGGCGTCGTGCGAGGGGGCCTGCTCCCGTTCGTCGCCCTGATCGCGGTAGGGGCCTGCCTGCGGACGCCAGTGGCCTCGTTGGCGCCAATCGCTGACGAGCTCGGCGACGCGCTGCGGATGAGCGCACTCGACTACAGCGTGCTCAGCACCGTCCCCGTGTTGTGTTTCGCGCTCGCGGGGTTCCTCACCCCCGGGCTGGTACGGAGGCGGGGTGTCGTCGTCCCCACGCTGGCGGCTCTGGTGGCCATGCTGGTGGGCACTGCCGGACGCGCCGCTGTATCGTCGTTCGAGCCCTTCCTGGCACTGAGTCTGACGATCTACCTGGGCATCGGCGTCGGCAACGTGATGGTCGCGCCCCTGGTGAAGCGCTACTTCCCGCACCGGGTGCAGTCGGTCACGATGGTGTGCTTCGTCGTGATGTCGATGAGCACGTTCGTCCCGCCGCTGCTGTCGGCGCCGCTGGCGGACCTCGGGACGTGGCGGTTGTCGGTGTCGGCCTGGGCGGTCCTCGTAGCCCTCGCCCTTGTGCCCGTGATCTGGTTGCGTTTCCGGTCCCAGGGTCGTGAGCCGCGGTCCGTCGCGCCGAAGCCACGCCGGACCCGCCGCGCGGGCGTTCTCCTGAGCGGGCGCGCGTGGGCCCTGGCGATGTTGTACGGCGTCACCACGTTCAACGTGTACGCCTTCTTCGCCTGGCTGCCGCAGATCCTCACCGGCACCTTCGGGTGGTCGGTGAGCCAGGCCTCGCTGCTGCTCGGGCTCTACTCGGCGCTCGGACTGCCACTCGCTGTACTCGTCCCCGCCCTCGCCACACGCATGCGCCGCCCGGCCCTGCTGGCTGTGGTCGCGGGCGCACTCACCAGCGTCGGCAACGCCGCTCTCGTCATCGGACCGACCACAACGGCTTGGATCTGGGTGTGGGTCTGCGTCGCAGGTGCGTGCCAGCTGCTCTTCCCGCTCGGGATCACCCTGCTCGTCACGATGAGCGCCGACGAGCACGAGGCGGCGTCGCTGGGTGGGTTCGCGCAGGGCACGGGATACCTTCTCGGCGCTGCCGGCCCAATGACGGCGGGCATGCTCTTCGACGCATCCGGCGCATGGAGCTGGACGCTCGTGATGCTGTGCTCGTCGGGCTCGGTGGCCGCGGCCGCCGGCATCGCGCTCGTGGTGATGTCCTCACGTCGTGCCGAGATCAGTCGCCCACCTGCGTCGATCGCACCACCTGTTCCGTGAGACGAACGCTCTTGATCGGGTAGGCGGACGGTCAGGGCAGGCGGGAGGCGAGGAGCTGGGCGAGGGTGGTGGACGGTGCGTCGGCGAGGTCGGCGACCTGGGTGCGGCAGGAGAAGCCGTCGGCGAGCAGGACGGTGCCGG
>NZ_BAAHAF010000055.1:0-1812 GCF_054777815.1 Angustibacter speluncae
AGCGCGGCGAACGGGTCGGCCTCCTCGCGCGGGACGTCCGGGCGGGTGCCGAGCACCGGCAGCACCGGCAGCAGGACCGCCGGTGCCAGGCCGAGCACGGCGGGCAGCCACCAGCCGACCCGCCCGCCGTCCCCGTCGACGAGGACCGCCGCGAGCGCGGCACCGACCGCCGCGGCCGGGACACCGAGCACGAGCCCCTCGACCAGCGAGACGACCGCGACCTGGCGGGCCGAGCCGCCGCGCGCGACGAGCAGCGACAGCGCGCGCCGCCGGCGCTCGACGACGAGCCGCGCGGCGAGGGTCAGCACCGCCAGGGTGACGCCCAGCAGCCCGGCGCTCACCACCGAGACCACCGCGGCCGAGGTGCGCTGCTGGCGCAGGTGGTCGAGCACGATCGTGTCGAGCCCGCTCGACAGCCGCAGGTCGGGCGCGGGCTGGACGAAGAACGTCTCCGCCAGGCCGGAGGGCGCGGGGACGTCGAAGACGACGCCCTCCACCCGGCGCACCTCGTCGAACAGCTCGGGGGCGTCGGACGCGCGGACGTCGCCGGCGGCCAGCGGCACGCGCACCTCGACCTGCGGCGGGTTGGTGCCGTACAGCTGGGACGCGAGCGTGGCCGCCGCCCCGGGCGGCACCAGCAGCGCCGAGGTGTGGATGATGCCGTCGCGGTCGGTGTAGCTCTGGGCGGGGTCGAGCAGCACGGCGTCGAGCTGCCAGTAGGGGTCGTCGGGGTCGAGCGGCTCGACCACGCCGGTGACGCGCGCCGTGAGGCGCTGGGTCAGCGTGATCACCGAACCCGGCTCGAGGCCGTGCACGCGTGCCACCTCGGTGCTCACGGCCACCTCGATCGTGGCCGAGCCCGACGCGGCGCCGCCCGGGACCCCCGACGGCAGGTCGGCGCCGGGGTCCGGCACCAGCTCGGAGGCGGCCGGTGGGACGCCGTCGACGTAGCGCACCCGGCTCGCGAAGCCCGGGTCGGCGACCCCGGTCGGGTCGGTGAGGACGGTCGGGTTGAACAGCGAGGTGTCGGTCTCGTCCGGCAGCACGGGGCTGATGTCGAGCGCGCGCAGCTGTCGGTAGCGGATCGTCCCGAGCACGCCCTGGGACGAGCGCGCGAGCAGCGGCTCGAAGGAGTCCTCGACGTCGTCGAGCACGCCGCGGAAGGGCGCGTCGGGCTCGCCGGTGGTCGCGAGCGAGACGGGCGGGAAGCCGACCGAGGTGGCCAGCAGCTCGCGGTCGAGGTACGGCGCGGTGTCGATGCTGCCGCGCAGGCCCTCGGTCGCCAGCTGCTCCAGCGCGCGCGGCACGGCGGCGCCGAGCAGCGCGGACGCGAGCACGACGAGGGCGACGGCCGTGCCCGCGGCCCGGTCGGTGAGCAGGTGGCGCAGCACGACGGCGCCGGTGGTCGTCCGGCTCACCCGACCTCCTCCAGCCGCATCCGCGCGGCGACGCTGCGGCGTCCGCGCGGGTCGCGCGCCAGGGCCGGCAGCGCCGCCAGGAGCACGCCCGCGGCGGTCAGGGCCAGCACCGGGAGGACGGGGACGACCGCGTCGACGCCGGCCGCGCGGCCGACCCGGGTGGGGTCGCCGACGAGCGCGGGTCCGCTCAGCACCAGGACCACGACGCCGGTCACCAGCCCGGCCACGACCGCGAGCGCGCCGACGAGTGCGGTGCGGACGAGGTCGGCCCGCCGCTGCTGGCCGCGGTCGGCGCCGAGCACGGCCAGCACGGTGTCGTCGCGCAGCCGGCCGCGGGCCAGCGCGGTGCCGCCCGCGAGCAGCCCGGCGGCGACGAGCAGCAGCACGCCGCCGG
>NZ_BAAHAF010000056.1:0-49756 GCF_054777815.1 Angustibacter speluncae
CTCCGGGCGCGACCAGGTGGCCGGGACGCTGCCGGTGCTCGTCGTCCTGCTCGCGATCTGCACCTGCGTCCTCGGGGTCGTGGTGTCGGGCACCGCCCAGCGCGGGCTGCGCGACGCGTCCTGGGAGGAGGTCGGCGCGCAGGCGCGCATCACCTCGCTCGGCCTGACGCCGGAGGAGGTCGAGGCGGCCGGCCGGGTCGAAGGCGTCGAGGACGTCGCGGCGGTGTCGGTCTCGCGGGGCGACGCCGAGTCGGCCACCCGCGAGGGCGACGTCGACGTCGTGGCCGTCGACCCGGCGCGGCTCGCCGCGGTGCAGCGCGACGTCCCCGGGGCCCACGCCCCGCCCGACGACCTCGCCGCCCTCGACGGCGGTCGCGTCCCGCTCGTCGTCTCGCCGGCCGTCGGCGCGGTCGGCGAGGAGGTCACGGTGACCTTCGGCGGCTTCACCCTGGACGGCGTCGTCGTCGCCACCGCCGACCGCCTGGTCTCGCTGACCGCCGGCTCGGACTGGGTGCTCGCCGACCCGCGCGCGCTCGACGAGGTCGGCTACCCCTACCCGCTGCCGCGGATCGCCCTGGTCGACCTGGCACCCGCGCTCGCCGACGCCCGGGCCGCCGACGTCGAGCAGGTGCAGCGCGACCTGCGCGCCGCGCTCGGCACCGGTTCGCCCCTGCTGACCCGCGCCGAGGCCGAGCAGCGCATCGCCGACCGCCCGCTGGTGCGCGGGACGCTCGGGTCGTTCGGGTGGGCCGCCGCGCTGTCCGCGGTGCTCTGCGCCGCGGCGCTGCTGCTCACGCTCGTGGCCGCGGCCGCCGAGCGGGTGCGGCTGCTGTCGCGGCTGCGCACCCTCGGGCTGGACGGACGGCAGTCCGGCTCCCTGGTCGCGTGGGAGGCGGCCCCCGTCGTCGTCCCCGGCGTCCTGGTCGGCGTGCTCGTCGGGTTCGGCGTCACGCTGGCGATCTACCCCGCGCTCGACCTGCGCGCCTTCACCGGCGGCTCCGAGCGCCCCACCCTGGCCCTCGACCTCGGGCTGCTGGCGTGGAGCGTCGGCGGCGTCGTCGCGGCCAGCGCCCTGGCGGTCGTCCTGGCCGTCCTCACCGGTTCGCGCGCCCGCCTGGGCGCGGTGCTTCGAGTAGGAGACGAGACATGAGCGCAGCGACCCTGCAGCAGGTCGGGCCGGCGGACGCACCCGCCGTGCACTGCGAGAACCTCGTGCGCATCTTCAGCGTCGACGGCGGCAAGGGGGAGGGGCGCGTCGAGGTGGTGGCGCTGCAGGGCCTCGACCTGCACGTCGACCCGGGCGAGCTGGTCGCGATCGTCGGCGCGTCCGGGTCGGGCAAGTCGACGCTGCTCACCATCCTGTCCGGGCTCGACACCCCGAGCGCCGGGACGGCCCGCGTCGCCGGCCACGACCTGCTGTCGATGGGACACGGCGAGCGGGTGCGGTACCAGCGGCACACCGTCGGCTTCGTGTGGCAGCAGACCGCGCGGAACCTGCTGCCGTACCTGACCGCCGCGCAGAACGTCGCCGTGCCGATGGCGGTGACCCGGATGCGCCGGACCGAGCGGCGGGAGCGCGTGCACCACCTGCTCGAGCTGCTGGGCGTCGACGCGCAGGCCGACCGGCGCCCCTCGCAGCTGTCGGGCGGCCAGCAGCAGCGGGTCGCGATCGCGGTCGCCCTGGCGAACTCGCCGCAGGTGCTGCTGGCCGACGAGCCGACCGGCGAGCTCGACTCCGCCACGTCCGACGAGGTCTTCGCCGCCTTCCGCGCCGCGAACCGCGAGCTCGGCGTCACCGTGGTGGTGGTGACGCACGACCAGGCGGTGGCCACCCAGGTGCAGCGCACGATCGCGATCCGCGACGGCCGCACGTCGTCGGAGGTGCTGCGCCGCACCGTGGTCGGCGCGGGCGGGGAGGAGGAGCACGTCGCCGAGGAGTTCGCGGTGCTCGACGGCGCCGGGCGGCTGCAGCTGCCGCGCGAGTTCGTCACCGCGCTGCACCTGGAACGGCGGGTGCGGCTCGCGCTGGAGCCGGACCACATCCAGGTGCGGCCCGAGCACGAGCGACCGACCGAGCCGGAGGAGGGGGACGACCGTGGCTGAGAACGGCAGGCACCGGGCCGGGCGCGAGACCCGTGCTCCCGCAGGGGTGCTCGACGGCACCGCGATCGTCGAGGCGCGCGAGGTCGACAAGACGTTCGGCACCGGCGAGGCGGCGGTGCACGCGCTGCGCGGGGTGTCGCTCGCCGTGGCGCCCGGGCAGCTCGTGGTGGTGAAGGGACGCTCCGGCTCGGGCAAGACCACCCTGCTGAACTGCCTCGGCGGCCTGGAGACCCCCGACGCCGGCACGGTGCTCGTCGACGGCACCGACCTGGCGTCGGCGTCCGCGGCCGGGCTGGTCGAGCTGCGGCGGCACCGCATCGGCTACGTGTTCCAGTCCTTCGGGCTGCTGCCGATCCTGTCGGCGGCCGAGAACGTCGGCGTCCCGATGCGCCTGGCTGGACGCGACCCGCGCGAGCGCGACGCCCGGGTGCTCGAGCTGCTCGGCCTCGTCGGGCTCGACGGGCACGCCCACCAGCGCCCGTACGAGCTGTCGGGCGGCCAGCAGCAGCGCGTCGCGATCGCCCGGGCGCTCGCGAACGACCCCGCGCTGCTCATCGCCGACGAGCCGACCGGCCAGCTCGACACCGCCACCGGCCGCGCCGTCATGGACCTGCTCAAGGACCTCGTCCGCACCCGCGGGCTCAGCGCCGTCGTCGCGACGCACGACCCCGTGATGGTCGGCCTCGCCGACCGCGTCGTCGAGCTCGCCGACGGCCGCGTGGTCTCCGACTCCGGCTCCTGACCCCTGCTCGTTCACCACGTTCAGTTGGCCATCGGCTACCGAACGTGGCGTGCGAGCCCAGTGAAGTGGTCGCTCACCTCGCCAGGACGCCGTGGGACCCGTCCGCCCAGGAAGCCCGCGCGCACGAAGCCTCCACAGGTCGGCACCGAACGTGCACCGAACCGCCCCGCTGAACGGCTGCGTCCCTGGGAGGAGGCTGAATACCGTTCTCCCATGACCGAACAGGGGAACCCGCCGAGCACGCCGCTGCACCCGCACCCGCCGATGGCGCCGGCGGTCGCCGGCCCGGGGGTCCCGACCGGGACGGTCGTCACCGGACCGCTGCCCGTGCCGCCGCCCCAGCCGTCGCGGCTCGAGCTGGCGCTCTCGGGGTTCTGGAAGGGCCGGACGGTCACCGCGTCCCCCGTCCTGCTCGGCGGCTGCCTCGCGGTCGGGATCGCGAGCGGCGTGCTCGTCGCCGGCAACCGGCCGGGCCTCGGCCTCGCCGTCGCGGCGCTCCTGGTCTGGTTGCCCGCCGTCCCCCTCATGGTCCGTCGCCGGTCGTTCGCCGACCTCGCGCTCGCCGCGCTGTCGGTCGCGCTGGTCGCCGTGGTGGCCGTCCGCGACGCCGAGTGGGTCGTCGGGCTGAGCGTCGTGGTGGCGCTGTGCGTGGGCGCGGTCGCCGCCACCGCGAGCCGCACCACCCCCGCCGTGCTGCTGAGCGGGCTGACCGTCGCGACCGCCGTGCTGCGCTCGCTGCCCTGGCTCACGTCGAGCACCGGCGCGGCCGTGGGCGGGCGCCGGGGCCAGCTCGTCGTCGTGCTGCGCACGGTCGCGGTGACGGTGGTGCTGCTGCTCGTCTTCGGCCTCCTGTTCGCCGGCGCCGACGGCGTGTTCGCCAGCCTGCTGCCGACCTTCGAGCTCGGCCGCCTCCCCGGCCAGGTCGTGCTCGCCGCCCTCGCCCTGGTCGGTGCCGCGACCCTGGCCCACCTCGCGCTCGCGCCGCCGTCGTGGACCGCCGCCTCGCTGAAGCCGGCCCGCCGGGCCCGCCGGGCCGAGTGGCTCGCCCCGCTGCTGGCGCTCGACGCGCTGTTCGTCGCGTTCCTCGTCGTCCAGCTGGTCGCGGTGGTCGGCGGCGCCGACTACGTCCGGCGCACCTCGGGGCTCACCTACGCCGAGTACGCGCGGCAGGGCTTCGGGCAGCTGCTGGTGGCGACCCTGCTCACGCTGCTCGTCGTGGCCGTCGCCGCCCGCAAGGCGCCGTGGGAGACGCCGCGCGACCGGCTCGTCGCCCGGGTCGTCCTCGGCCTGCTCTGCGTCGCGACCCTCGGCGTCGTCGTCGCGGCCCTGTCGCGGATGTCGCTCTACGTCGACGCGTTCGGGCTGACCCGGCTGCGGCTGCTCGCCACCGCCGGCGAGATCGCCCTCGGCGTGGTGGTGCTGCTCGTCGTCGTGGCCGGCGTGCGGTGGCGGGCCGCCTGGTTCCCGCGGGCGGTCACGGCCGTCGTCGGCCTCGCGATGCTGGGCCTGGCGGCGGTGAACCCGGACGCGCAGATCGTCCGCTACAACGTCGCGGCGGCCGAGCAGTCGCAGCAGGACCTCGACGTCTTCTACCTGACCGGCCTGTCGCAGGACGCGCTCGCGGTCGCCGACGAGCTCGAGCCGGACGTGCGCGAGTGCGTCGTCGGCTCGATCGGCTCCACGCCCGCCGCGAACCTCGCCGAGTGGAACCTGGGCCGCGAGCGCGCGACGCGGGTCACCGACGTGCGGCCGCAGGAGAGCCTGTTCGGCGAGCTGCCGGGCGCGTGCGCGGACGCCTACCGCACGTCCCCCTGACCTGAGGCGGGACGTGACGCAGACCACACCCTGAGACGAGACGTCCACCAGTTGGGCACCGCCGAGGCCGCGTGGAAGGATCCTGGCGCCAGACCCTGACGCCCGAGGAGCCCCCATGCCCATCGCCACCCCCGAGGTCTACGCCGAGATGCTGGACCGGGCGAAGGAGCGGTCCTTCGCCTACCCCGCGATCAACGTGACCAGCTCGCAGACCCTCAACGCCGCCATCCGCGGCTTCGCCGACGCCGGCAGCGACGGCATCGTGCAGGTCTCGACCGGCGGCGGCGAGTACCTGTCCGGCCCGACGATCAAGGACATGGTCACCGGCTCGGTCGCGCTCGCTGCGTACGCGCACGAGGTCGCCAAGAACTACGACGTCAACATCGCGCTGCACACCGACCACTGCCCGAAGGACAAGCTCGACGGCTTCGTCCGCCCGCTGCTCGACCTCTCGCTGGAGCGGGTCAAGGCGGGTGGCACCCCGTGGTTCCAGTCGCACATGTGGGACGGCTCGGCCGTGCCGCTCGACGAGAACCTGGTCATCGCCGCCGAGCTGCTCGAGAAGTGCGCGGCCGCGAACGTCGTGCTCGAGATCGAGGTCGGCGTCGTCGGCGGCGAGGAGGACGGCGTCGCCAACGAGATCAACGACCAGCTCTACACCACGCCCGAGGACGCCATCGCGACCGTCCGGGCACTCGGCGCCGGCGAGAAGGGCAAGTACCTGACGGCGCTGACGTTCGGCAACGTGCACGGCGTCTACAAGCCGGGCAACGTCAGGCTGCGGCCCGAGATCCTGCAGCAGGCCCAGGCCGCCGCGGCCGCCGAGCTCGGTCAGCCCGAGGGGTCCAAGCCGTTCTCGCTGGTCTTCCACGGCGGGTCGGGCTCGACCGCGGAGGAGATCGCCGCGGCGGTCGACTACGGCGTGGTGAAGATGAACATCGACACCGACACCCAGTACGCCTTCACGCGCCCGGTGGTCGAGCACATGTTCAAGAACTACGACGGCGTGCTCAAGGTCGAGGGCGAGGTCGGCAACAAGAAGGCGTACGACCCGCGCGCGTGGGGCAAGGCCGCCGAGGCGGGCCTGGCGGCCCGCGTCGTCGAGGCCTGCGAGCACCTGCGGTCGGCGGGGACGACCGTCTCGGCCTGATCGACCCGCTCGCGTCCCCTCGGCCCACCGGGTCGGGGGGACGCGGCGCGTCCGGGGTCTGCGCCGCGGGAGTCGGCGCCGCGGTGGGTCGGGCCGGCCGTCAGGCCGCGTCGTCGGGCGTGCCGCCGGTGGAGCCGTCGTCGCCGGGGCCGCGCAGGTCGAGCATCTTGCCGATCGCGGTGATCTCGAGCAGGAACTGCACGTGGTCGGGCGGGTCGAGCACGACCGGCGGCGTCTTCGAGCCGCCGGCGAGGCGGGCCAGGAAGGCCACGCCGCTGGAGTCCATGAAGGTGACGTTGCGGGTGTCGACCTGCACGGGGAGCTCGGCGGCGACGACCTCGGCGGCCGCCTCGAGCAGCTCGGGGGCCAGGGCGGCGTCGACGTCGCCGGCCAGGACGACGCGGACGTGGTCGTCGGTCGTCAGCACGTGCACGCCGCCGGGTTCGCGGCGCCGCGCGGACGCCGGGTCGACCGCGCGGTCGGTGCCGCCGGTCTGGCTGCCCGTGCGGGCATCGGTGCTGTTAGCGTCGCTCACGCGTGGTGCTCCGGGGGAGTCGGTACATGGGCGGTGGTCTCGGCCCGACCACTTTCTACCGCACGAGCGCCCTCGGGTGCGGCGATGGGGTCTCTACAGGAGGATGGGCGCGTGACGGAGCGTGAGCTGGAGCAGGCCGCGCCGGCGGTCGCGGCCGCCGCGGAGGCGCTCACCGGATCGGGCACGGACGCGATCCCGCAGGCGGCCGAGGCCGCGACGGAGGCCGCCGAGAGCGGTGGCGGCGGCCGGCTGCCGGTCGTGAGCGGCGAGGTCGTCGCCGCCGTCCTGCTCGTCGACCTCGACACGATGGAGGTCGTGCACGCGGGCGGCACCACCACGGTCGTCGCCGACGCCCGTCTGCCCATGCACCTGCGGGAGTGGAGCGACCGCGCGGGCCTCACCACCCTCGACGGCACCTCGCTGGGAGGCACCACCACCGACCTCGAGGCGGTCGCGCGCGGCGAGGCCAGGCGCGGTGTCATGGTGCAGCGGCGCGAGCCCGGCGCCGAGCCCCCGGGCGGGGGCGGCGAGACCGAGCCCACCGCCGCGGAGGTCGAGGCCGCGCGTCTGCAGGGCATCGCCGACCGCGCGTCCGACTCGATGCAGTCCGCGCAGGTGCTGTGGGTGACCGGCCTGCCGCTCGCTCCGGCCGAGCCCGGCGCCCCCGAGGAGGCCTCCACCCGTCCCGACCTGGCGAACCGCGCGCTGCTGGTGCTGCTCGAGGTGAGCGCCGCGTCCGCCGACGTGGGCGACACCGCCCGCATGCACAACCGCGCCGTCGTCGCCACCGACCTGTCGTTCACGATCAGCGACCCGCTCTCGCACGACGACCCGCTCGTCTGGGTGAACCCGGCCTTCGAGCGCACCACCGGCTACCGCTCCAGCGAGGTGCTCGGCCGCAACTGCCGGTTCCTGCAGGGCCCCGACACCGACCGCGCCGCCGTCAGCCGCATCCGCGAGGCGCTGCGGTCGGCTGAGCCCGTCCGCGAGACGCTGCTGAACTACCGCGCCGACGGGTCGCCGTTCTGGAACCAGGTGTCGATCTCGCCGGTGCTCGACGGCGAGGGCAACCTGGTGAACTTCGTCGGGGTGCAGTCCGACGTCACCGCCCGGGTCGACGCCGAGCACGCCCGCGAGCTGGCCCTCGCCAGCGAGCGCCGGGCCCGCGCGCGGCTGGCGCTGCTCGCCGACGTGGGCGACGCCGTCACCCAGATGGACCCCCAGCACGCGCTGCGGCGGCTCACCGAGGTGATGACGAAGGGCTCGGCCACGTGGTGCGTCGCGCTCGAGGTCGACGACGAGGTGCGGGTGGTCGCGGCGTCCGGCGTCGCGCCGTCCCGGCTGGGCCGGTTCCGCCTGCCCGCGCCGGGCAACGGCCCGGATCCTCTCGCCGAGCTCGCCACCGGAGGCAGCCGCGAGCGATACGAGCGCGACGCCGACGCGCCGCCGCCCGCCACGGGGACGCTGACCGCCTGGCTGCAGGCCCAGCTCGACGCGGACGAGGTCGCCGGCCCGTGGGTTGCGCTGGCGATGCCCGGACGGCGCGAGGTGCGTGGCCTGCTGGTCCTCGGCGTCCCCCACCTCCCGCTCGACCGGGAGGAGGCCGACCTGCTCTTCCAGATCGCGCGGCGCACCGGCCTCTCGCTCGACAACGCCTGGCTCTACGCCCGCGAGCACCTGGTGGCCGAGACCCTGCAGCGCAGCATGCTGCCCGAGGTCGTCGACGTGCCGGGTCTCGACGTGTGGTCGTTCTACGCGCCCGGCGTCGAGCACGCGCAGGTCGGCGGCGACTGGTATGACGTGCTCCGCGTCGACGAGGACACCGTCGGCCTGGTCATCGGCGACGTCGTGGGCCACGACATCGAGGCGGCGTCGGCGATGGGCCAGCTGCGCTCGGTCGTGCGCGCGTACTCGGCCGACGGCGACGACCCCGGCGCGGTGCTGATGCGCGTCGACCAGCTCGTCGGCGGCATGCGCATCACGCGCAACGCCAGCCTGGTCTACGCCACGCTGAGCCAGCTCGGCGGCTCGCAGTGGGAGATGTCGTGGTCGCGCGCGGGTCACCTGCCGCCGATCCTCGTCCGCGACGGCCGAGCCGAGGCGCTCATGGACGGCGGCGGCCCGATGATCGGCCTGAGCTCGGAGGCCCGCAGCCACGAGGAGCGCGACGTCGGCCCCGGCGACGTGCTGGTGCTCTACACCGACGGCCTGATCGAGCGCCGGTCGCGGCCGCTGCGGCAGGGCCTGCAGCGCCTGCTCGAGGTGTGCCAGGAGCTCGACGTCACCGACGCCGCGGGCATCGGCGAGCGGCTGCTGGCCGACCTCGGCGACCAGCCTGAGGACGACATCGCGATCGTGGTCCTCCGCGTCCCCGTCCCGGGCGAGCGCGTGCCGCGGTCGGGGCAGCGCTCACGCCGGTGGCAGCTGCCGGGCGAGACCTCCTCGATCCCGCGCGCCCGCGAGCTGGTGCGGCAGATGTGCGGCATGTGGGACCTGCCGCAGAGCCGGCAGGCCGAGCTCGTGGTGTCCGAGCTGGTCGCCAACGCCGTGCTGCACGGTCGCGGCACGGTCGGGCTGTACCTGCGCGAGGACGAGGAGCACACCCTGCGCATCGAGGTCTCCGACGCCAACCCCTCGCCTCCCCGGCAGGTCGACGGCCACCCGGACACCACCGGCGGCTTCGGGCTCACGGTCGTGTCGCGGGTCGCGCGGTGGGGCTGGCGGGCCGAGCACGGGGGCAAGGTCGTGTGGGCCGCGGTGCCGTCGGACATCGTCACCGACGAGCAGGGCTGACTCGGCCGCAGGGCCCGGACCGGTTGCCGGGGTCGGGCTCAGGCCGGCAGCGGCTCGTCCTGCTCGCAGGCGTGGTCGGCGTCGACCCGGAACAGCGGCAGCACGCCGCACACCTCGAGGACGAACTGCGCGTGCTCGTCGGCGCCGCGTAGCAGCGCCACCCCGCCGCCGCGCCGGGTCTGCTCGCCGCAGACGGCCACGAACGCGGCACCGGTGGAGTCCATGAACTCCATGCGGCACAGGTCGAGCACCAGCAGCTGCCGGCCGAGACCGCTGACGCGAGCGGTCATCTCGGGGAACTGGTCGCGGGCGGTGACGTCAAGGTCGCCGACGACGGTGATCGTCGTCGAACCGGACGACGTCGAGATCTCGAGCACGCGGTGTGCACCTCCCCATCCCCGCGAACCTAACGCCCGCGACCGCACGGCGCCCGTCGAGGGCGGTGCGCGCGGCCGTCGGTCGTGGACGAGGATGGGGGCATGAGCCACGACAACCTGCTCGGCGGGCCCGCGCCCACCCGACTCCCGGACGGCCCGGAGGCCGCCGTCACCGCGCAGCTGGCGGGGGGTGCCGACGCCGCGGAGGCGGCCGCCACCCACCCCGCGGCGAGCCTGGCCTGGGCCGAGCTCGCCGACGCCGCCTGGGACCGCGGCGACGTCGTCGAGTCGTACGCCTACGCCCGGGTGGGCTACCACCGGGGCCTCGACGCGCTGCGGCGCGCGGGCTGGCGCGGGCACGGCCCGGTGCCGTGGGAGCACGTCCCGAACCGCGGGTTCCTGCGCTCGCTGCACGCGCTCGGCCGCGCCGCCGCGCAGATCGCCGAGGTCGACGAGGCCGACCGCTGCCGGCAGTTCCTCGACGACTGCGACCCCGCGGCGCGGACGGCCATCGCGGGCTGACGGCGTGGGCCGGCGCCGCGACGACGCACCCGGCGAGCCCGCGGAGCGCACCTGCGCCTCGTGCGGGCGCCGGATCGAGTGGCGCGCGAAGTGGGCCCGTGACTGGGACTCGGTGCGCTGGTGCAGCGACGCCTGCCGCCGGCGCGGCGTGACGGCGGGGGCCGCCGAGCTCGAGCGGGTGCTGCTGGCGCTCGTCGACGGCCGGCTCGCCGGCGCCACGGCCTGCCCGTCGGAGGCCGCGCGGGCCGTCGGCACCGACGACGGCTGGCGCGAGCTGATGGAGCCGGCGCGGCGCGCGGCCCGGCGGCTCGTGGCCGCGGGCGAGGTCGAGATCACCCAGGGGGGACGGGTGGTCGACCCGTCGACCGCGAAGGGCCCGATCCGCGTCCGCCGGGTGCGCTGACCGGGTGCGCGGGCGCGGTCAGTCGGCCTCGGCGCCGGCGGCGTCGACGATCGTCGGCGGGACGACGAGCTGCCACGCGCGCTCGACCATGTGCCACTCGCGGCGCACCAGCGGCCCGCTGATCTCGCCGTCGGCGTTGGCGCGGAACGGCTCGCCGTCGGCCGACTCGACGAGCAGGGTCCGGCCGCGGGCGGTGAGGGTGTCGTCGCGGTCGAGGTGGGTGCCGGTGCTGACCGACGCGGCGTAGCCGAACCGGGTCAGCGGCCCTGCCGCGGTCGACACCGTGACGTCCATGACCCCGTCGAACGGGTTGGCCTGCGGCGACAGCGGGGTGCCGCCGCCGACGCTCGTGCCGATGCCGACCGCGACGAGCAGCGTGGGGCCCTCGTGCAGCAGCTCGCCGTCGACGGTGACCCGCAGCTCGTCCGGGTCGGCGGTGAGCCCGGCCGCGAGCGCGCCCGCGGGGTAGGCGACCTTGCCGAGCCGCACCTTGCGCAGGTGCACCTTCGCCTTGGCGGCGAGCGCGCCGGCCTCGGCGCCGATGCCGACGTGCACCGCGTTGACGACGACGCCGCCGGCGTCGTCGACGATCATCTCGACGTCGCGCGCCTCGCCGGCGAGCGCGAGCGCGACCGACCGCTCGACGTCGTCGAGCGGCAGGCCGAGGGTGCGGGCGAGGTCGTTGCCGGTGCCGGCCGGCACCAGGGCCACCGGCCCCACCTCGCGCAGCAGGTCGAGCCGGCGCAGCACGCGCGCGACCGCGTGCACCGTGCCGTCCCCGCCGACGACGACCACCCGGCGGCCGCCGGCGCGCACCAGGGCCGCGGCCAGGTCGTCGTCGCCGTCCGGGTGCACCTCCTCGACGTCGGCGTGCCGGCGCATCTCCTCCAGGGCGCGCTCGGCGGTGCCGGTGCCACCCGCGCGCGGGTTGGCGACGGCGAGGACACGGCGGCGCGGGGTCACGTCCCCAGTGTGGTGGTCGGTGGCACGATCGCGGGCATGGAGGTCGTCGCGGAGCGTGCGGACGTGCTCGTGGTGGGTGCCGGCGTGGTGGGCTCGTCGGTCGCGCTCGCGGCGGCTCGGCGCGGTCTGCGCGTCGTGGTCGTCGACAAGGCGGCAGGGCCGGGGCACGGGTCGACCAGCGCCTCGAGCGCGATCGTGCGGTTCAACTACTCGACCGTCGAGGGCGTGGCGCTGGCCTGGGCCTCGCGCGCCGCGTGGGACGACTGGGAGGGGTTCCTCGGCCACCGCGACCCGGACGGGCTCGCCTCGTTCACCCGCACCGGCCTGGCGATGCTCGACGTCGACGACCTGCCGTGGCGGCGCAGCGCCGACCTGTTCGACCGCGTGGGGGTGCCGTGGGAGCACTGGGACGCCGACGAGCTCGCGTCGCGCGTCCCCGGCCTCGACGCGGGCCGGTTCTTCCCGCCGGCGCCTGTCGACTCCGACGACTTCCTCGCCGACGCGCGCGGCCGGCTCGGCGCCGTCTGGACGCCCGACGCCGGCTACGTCGACGACCCGCGGCTCGCGGCGGCGAACCTGCTGTCGGCGGCGCGGGCGCACGGTGCGTCGGCCCGGTTCCGGGTCGCGGTCACCTCGCTCGGGCGTGAGAGCGGCTCGTGGCGAACGGATCTCGACGACGGGACGGTGGTCGAGTCGTCCGTCGTCGTCAACGCGGCCGGACCGTGGTCGTCCCGACTGAACGAGATCGCCGGTGCGGGAGGGGACTTCGCCGTGACGGTGCGTCCGCTGCGGCAGGAGGTGCACCAGGTGCCGCTGCCGCCGTCGCTGGCCGGACGCGCGCCCGTGCTGGCGGATCTCGACCTCGGCACCTACGCCCGGCCGGTGGGCGACCACGGGCTGCTGGTCGGCGGCACCGAGCCCGAGTGCGACCCGCTGGAGTGGGTCGACGACCCCGACGCGGTCGCGCCGACCGTGACCCGCGAGCGGTACGAGGCGCACACGCTGCGGGTCGCGCGACGGCTCACCGACCTGCGCGTGCCCGGGCGCCCGACCGGGGTGGTCGGGGTCTACGACGTCGCCTCCGACTGGACGCCGGTCTACGACCGCACCGACCTGCCCGGCTACTACGTGGCGATGGGCACCAGCGGCAACCAGTTCAAGAACGCGCCGCTGGTGGGCGAGGTGGTGCTGGCGGTCGTCGACGCCGTCGAGGGCGGCCACGACCACGACGCCGACCCGGTGCGGTTCACGCTGCCGTACACCGGCCACGAGCTCGACCTCGGCGCGTTCTCCCGCCTGCGCGAGCCGAACTCGGCGTCGTCCGGCACCGTGATGGGCTGAGGCATCTCCCGAGGCGGTGCGTCAGCAGCCGTCCGCGGTGAAGACGCAGAGCTCGGGCGCCAGCTGGTCGAGCGGCTCGCGGTACGCCGCGACGGCGGACGGGTCGGGGTCGGGGTAGCCCGGCGCCCACTCGCCGTAGCCCGCGCTGACCGCGATCGCCGTGCCCCGCTGCACGACCAGCGTGTACTCGCCGCCCGGGCCGTAGCCGCCCTCGCCGGGGTAGGACAGGACCACCATGAACGAGGCGTCCCAGTCGCCCTCGAGCGGGTGGAGCTGCACGGCGGCGTCGCCCGTGCCCGGGTCGCCCGGGCCCTGGCACGCCTCGGCGGCGGCGCGCAGCGTCCCGAGGTAGGCCGTGGCGGCGTCCGGGCTGGGGAACACCAGCAGCGCCTGCGACCGGGTGTCCTCGGGCTGCTCGGAGACGACCCGGCGGAAGTCGCTCGCCCCCGACGCCGAGACCGGCTGGCCGCAGGGCTGGTAGGCCCAGCCCTGCGGGAAGTAGCCGCCGGCGTCCTCGCCGGGCAGCCGCAGGTCGGCCGGGATCGCCGTGGCCGGGCCGGCCGGCGCCGCCGTGGTGGTCGGCGGGGCGCTCGTGGTGGCGGTCTCCGTCGGCGTCGTGGTGGCCGACGTGGTCGCCGGCTCGCTCGTCGTGGGCGACGACGTCGTCGGCGACGGGCTGGTCACGGTCGTGGGCTCCTCGTCGTCGCGGGCGGCCCACCACCAGCCGAGGCCGCCGAGCAGCAGGGCCGCGACCACGACGCCGACGACCACGAGGGTGCGGCGGTTCCCCGCACCCGGCTCGTCCGGGCCCTCGGGACCGCCAGGGCCACCTGGTCCCGGCGCGCCGTCGACCGGACCGGACGGTGGCCCCGGGTCGGCGGGGACGCGGGCGATCGGGACGGTCGGGTCCTGGTCGTCGGTGCTCACCCCGCCACCGTACGGCGGTGCGGGGCGGGCACCGACCGACCCCGACCACGGCGCGTCGCCCTCAGCAGCCGGCCTCGGTGTACCGGCACAGCTCGGCGGCGATCGGCTCCACCTGCTCGACCAGGGACGCCACCACGCCCGGGTCGGGCACCTGCGGGCTCGCGTACTCGGCGGCGGAGCCGACGACGGCGACACCCGTGCCGGTGCGCACGAGCAGCCAGTAGGTGGCGGCCGGGGGGGTCCCGGGCTCGTCCGGGGTCGCGACCACGACCACCACGCCTTCGCCCCACGGACCCTCGACCGGCTCCGCCGCGATCCTGGCGTCGCCGTCGACGCACGCGCCGAGGTCGCGGGCGTCCTGCAGCGTGGCGAGCGAGTCCTCGAGGTCGCCGAAGACGTAGAGCGCCTCGTGGCGGCTGTACTCCGGCCCCACCTGCTCGAGCACGCGGCGGTCGGTCGCCGCCGACAGGTCGACCTGGTCCGGTCCGCACGTGACGGTGAGGTCGTCGACGAGCTGCCACGGGTCGTCGGCGTCAGCACCCTCGCTCGGCAGCCGGTAGTCGGCCGGGACGGTCGTCGGCACCTGCCGGGCCGGGGCGGACGTGGGCGGCGCGACGGTGGTCGTGGTGCTCGGCGGCGACGTGGCGCTCCCGGTCGGCGCCAGGGTGGACGTCGAGGGCGCCGGCGCGGCCGTCGTGGTCGGCGCGGCCGGTGGAGCGGCGTCGGTGCCGCCCAGGGCGAGCACGGTGCCGCCCGTCACCACGACGGCGGCGACGGCAGCGACCGCGGCGAGCGCCCCGCGCCGTCGGGCGTGCGTGCGGCGGGCGGCGTCCGGTCCGGGCAGCCCGCCGCCCGGCTCGCCGGCCTGGAGGCGGTGCAGCCCGTCACGCAGGCGTCCCTCCCAGGCCTCGTCGGTCTGCGGTGCGCGGTCGTCAGCCACGGCGGGCTCCTTCGGCGTGAGAGGTGTCCGCGAGCAGGGCCGCGAGGGCCTTGCGTCCGCGGAACAGCCGGGTCTTGACGGTGGAGGCGGGAACGCCCGTCTCCGAGGTGATCTGGTCGACCGAGAGGTCGCACAGGTAGTGCAGGACGACGACCTGGCGCTGCGGGGCGCTCAGCTGCCTGAGCGCCGCGACCACGGCGTCGCGGTCGCGCCCCGGTTCGTCCGCGCCGGGCAGGTCCGCGGGGGCCCCGTGCCGGTGGTGCGCACGCAGCGCGGACGTCGCGCGCCGCCACCGGCTCACCGAGATGCGGTACGCCGTGGTGCGCACCCAGGCCTCCGGGTTCTGGTCCGGGTCGAGCCGCCGCCGGCGCGCCCACGCGCGCACGAAGGCCTCCTGCACGCAGTCCTGCGCCTCGGCGCGGTCCCCCGTCATCGCATGCAGCTGGCCCACCAGGCGTGCGGCCGTGCCCGCGTAGAACCGGTCGAACTCCTCGTCGTCCACCGGGTCCCCCTCTCTGTCGTCGACGGTACGCAGCCGGGGCTCTCCGAGGTTCCGCCCTTGACAAACAGCAAGCAGATGTCAAACATAAGGACGCCGGGGGTCGATGATGTCGACGGAGGTGCCGAGATGGCGACCGAGGTGGGGACGAGCAGCGAGGCGGGGCCGCAGGCGCCGCCGTGGCGCGACCCGAAGCGGCACCTGTGGGTGCTCGGCATGATCATCCCGCTGCTCGGCGTCGGGTCGTGGGGCCTCGTCGAGCTCACCGGCTGGCGCGGGTTCTGGTGGTTCGGGCCGATCTTCGTCTTCGGGATCATCCCCGTCATCGACCTGGTCGCCGGGCGCGACGCCGACAACCCGCCCGAGGACGCGCTCGCCTGGCTCGAGGAGGACCGCTACTACCGCTGGGTGACCTACCTGTTCCTGCCCGTGCAGTACGCGACCCTGCTGTGGGGGGCGTGGGCGCTGACCACGTTCGACCTCGCCGTCGTCGACCGGGTCGGACTGGCCGTCACCCTCGGCTGCGTCGGCGGCATCGCGATCAACACCGCCCACGAGCTCGGCCACAAGCGCGAGCAGCACGAGAAGTGGTTCGCGAAGGTCGCTCTGGCGCAGACCTTCTACGGCCACTTCTTCGTCGAGCACAACCGCGGCCACCACACGCGGGTCGCAACGCCGGAGGACCCGGCGAGCGCCCGGCTCGGCGAGGTCGTCTACGAGTTCTGGGTGCGCAGCGTCGTCGGCAGCCTGCGGAACGCGTGGCGGCTCGAGCGCGTCCGGCTCACCCGCCGCGGCGGCTCGGTCTGGACGCCGCGCAACGACGTCCTCAACGCCTGGGCGTTCTCGATCGTGCTGTGGGGCGGGCTGTGCGTCGCGTTCGGCCCCGGTCTGCTGCCGTACCTGGTGGTGCAGGCCGTCGTCGGCGTCCTGCTGCTCGAGACGGTGAACTACCTGGAGCACTACGGGATGCGGCGCGTGCGCACGCCGGCCGGCCGGTACGAGAAGGTCGACCCGTCGCACTCGTGGAACAGCAACAACATCGCGACCAACGTGCTGCTGTACCACCTGCAGCGGCACAGCGACCACCACGCGAACCCGGTGCGGCGCTACCAGGCGCTGCGCGACTTCCCGGAGTCGCCGGTGCTGCCGACGGGCTACGCGGGGATGATCGTGCTGGCCCTCGTGCCCTGGGCGTGGCGCCGCGTCATGGACCACCGCGTCGTCGCCCACTTCGACGGCGACGTCTCCCGGGCGAACCTGCACCCGCGCAACCGCGAGCGCGTCCTGGCGCGGTACGGGCGGCCCGCCGCGGCCGACGACCTGCGGGCGGCCGCGTGAGGTGGGCGTGCCCGGGCTGCGGGTACGTCTACGACGAGGCGCAGGGGAACCCGCGGGAGGGCTTCGCCCCCGGGACGCCGTGGGACGACGTCCCGGACGACTGGTGGTGCCCCGACTGCGCCGTGCGCGACAAGACCGACTTCGAGGTCGTGGCAGAGTCGGGGGCGTGAGCGCGGGCCGGTTCGTGCAGGAGACGCGCACCCGGCTGCGCGAGGGCGTGCTTGACGCCACCGAGCAGCTCGTCCTCGCCGGCGGGTGGTCGTCGGTCACGATGGCCGCGGTCGCCGCGCGCGTGGGCGTGAGCCGGCAGACGGTCTACAACGACGTCGGTGGCAAGGACGCGCTCGGGGAGGCGCTCGTGCTGCGCGAGCTGGAGGGCTTCCTCGAGGTCGTGGGCGGCGAGCTGTCGGGCGGCGACGACCTGGTCGAGGCGGTCAAGCGCACGGTCGAGGCGGTGCTGGCCAAGGCCCTCGACAACCCGCTGCTCAAGGACGTGCTGGTGAGCGCGCACGGCGGCGAGCCGTCGCTGCTGCCGTTCCTCACCACCGGCTCCGACCAGCTGCTCGCGCGCGCGACCGCGGTGCTCGTGCTCGTGATCGGCGACCGTCCCGACGCGCCGGACGTGCCCGACGCCGACCTCGAGCGGGTCTGCGAGACCGTCGTGCGCCTCGTCCTCAGCCACGTCGTGCACCCCGGCGCCGCCCCCGAGGCCGTCGCCGCCGACGTCGGCTGGCTCGTCCGCCACGTCCTGGCGTCCGCCACCCCCTGACCCCTGTCCGTTCACCACGTTCAGTTGGCGATCGCCCACCGAACGTGGCGTGCGGGCCTCGTGAAGAGGGTGCTCGCCTCGCGGAGTGGGCTAGGACCCTCGCCGTGGCCGGGACGGCGTCGATGGGAGGGTGATCCGGTGAGCACCGTCGTCGACCGGCTGCGCCAGGGGCGCGGCGACTTCCTGCTGTTCGGCATCACGCCGCCCAAGGCGTCGGCCGGGCCGGACGACCTCGCCCGCATCGCCGAGGCGACGCTCGGCCGGCTCGACGTCGTGCGTCCCGACGGGTTGGCGCTCTACGACATCGCCGACGAGCAGGACCGCAACCCGGACGAGCGGCCGTTCCCGTTCCAGGCCACCCACGACCCGGCGGCGTACCTGCGCGACCACCTGGGCGGCTGGGGTGAGGACGCGGTCGTGTACCGCGCGGTGGGCAAGTACACCGAGGACGAGCTGGCGGCGTGGGCGCGCGACCAGCCGGTCGACCGGGTCGCCGCCGTCCTCGTCGGGGCGTCCTCGAGCGGGCAGCCGGCCGCCACCAGCCTGGCGCGCGCGTACGAGCTGCGCAGCGACGTGCGGCCCGACCTGCTGACCGGTGCCGTCGTGATCCCGGAGCGGCACGTGCGCCGCGGTGACGAGCACCTGCGGATGCTGCGCAAGCAGGAGTCCGGCGTCTCGTTCTTCGTCAGCCAGATCCTGTTCGACACCAACGCCGCCAAGGACCTCGTCGCCGACTACCGCGACGAGTGCGACGCCCGCGGCGTCGAGCCGGTGCCGCTCGTCCTGACGCACTCGATCTGCGGGTCGGTGCGCACGCTGGAGTTCCTGCAGTGGCTCGGTGTGCAGGTGCCGCGCTGGGCGCAGCGCGACCTGCGCCGCGCCGAGGACACCCTCGAGGCGTCCGCCGAGCAGGCGCGGGCGTTCGCCGGCGACCTGGTGCGGTACTGCCGCAAGGTCGGCGTGCCGGTCGGTCTGAACGTCGAGAGCGTGTCGACCCGCAGGGTCGAGATCGAGGCGGCCGTCGAGCTCGCCCGCGACCTGCGCGCGGTGCTGGACGCCTGACCGCCCGGGACGCCGGAGCGGCGACCGGTAGTCTGCTGCCGCCGTCCGCCGTCGTCCCCTGGAAGCAGGTCCGCCGTGCCCTCGATCGTCGTCGTCGGGTCGCAGTGGGGTGACGAGGGGAAGGGCAAGGCCACCGACGCCCTCGGCGCCCGCGTCGACTACGTCGTCAAGTACAACGGCGGCAACAACGCCGGCCACACCGTCGTCGTCGACGACCAGAAGTACGCGCTGCACCTGCTGCCGTCCGGCATCCTGACGCCCGGCTGCACGCCGGTCATCGGCAACGGCGTCGTCATCGACCTCACCGTGCTGTTCCACGAGCTCGACGGCCTCACCGAGCGGGGCGTCGACGTCTCGCGGCTGCTGGTGTCGGGCAGCGCGCACGTCATCGCGCCGTACCACCGCACGATCGACAAGGTCACCGAGCGCTTCCTCGGCAAGCGCCGCATCGGCACCACAGGCCGCGGCATCGGCCCCACCTACGCCGACAAGATCAACCGCGTCGGCGTCCGCATCCAGGACCTGTTCGACGAGAGCATCCTGCGCGCCAAGGTCGAGGGGGCGCTCGACCAGAAGAACCACCTGCTGGTGAAGGTCTACAACCGGCGCGCGATCACGGTCGACGAGGTGGTCGAGGAGCTGCTGGCGCACCGCGAGCGGCTCGAGCCGATGGTCGCCGACACCGGGCTGGTGCTGAACCAGGCGCTCGACCGCGGCGAGACCGTGCTCTTCGAGGGCGGGCAGGCCACGCTGCTCGACGTCGACCACGGCACCTACCCGTTCGTCACCTCGTCCAACGCGACGGCGGCGGGCGCGTGCACCGGGTCCGGCGTCCCGCCGACCCGGATCGACCGCGTGGTCGGCATCCTCAAGGCGTACACGACCCGCGTCGGCGAGGGCCCGTTCCCGACCGAGCTGCACGACGACGCCGGCGAGCACCTGCGCAAGACCGGTCACGAGTACGGCACCACGACCGGACGTCCGCGCCGCTGCGGCTGGTTCGACGCCGTGATCGGCCGCTACTCGCAGCGCGTCAACGGACTCACCGACACCGTGCTCACCAAGCTCGACGTGCTGAGCGGGCTCGAGCAGGTGCCCGTCTGCGTCGCGTACGAGGTCGACGGCAAGCGCTTCGACGAAATGCCGTTGTCGCAGAGCGACTTCCACCACGCCAAGCCGGTGCTCGAGTACCTGCCCGGCTGGTGGGAGGACATCTCGTCGGCCCGGACGTTCGACGACCTGCCGAAGAACGCGCAGGACTACGTGACGACGCTCGAGCAGATGATCGGCGGCCGCATCTCGGCCGTCGGCGTCGGCCCCGACCGCGCCGACACGATCGTCCGGCACGACCTGCTCGGCTGAGCGCTCGCGGCCGGAACACCCGTCCGCCGGCGGTGGTTGCCCCAGGCATGAGCACCGACACCCTGCCGCTGGCCGTCCTCGACTTCGTCGGCATCGAGCACGGCGAGACCGCGTCGCAGTCGATCGCCGGCGCCGGCGAGGTCGCGAAGGCGGTCGAGGCGGTCGGCTACCGGCGGTACTGGGTGTCCGAGCACCACAACATGACGAGCCTGGCGTGCAGCGCCCCCGAGATCCTGATCGCGCACCTGCTCGGGACGACGAGCACGATCCGCGTCGGGGCGGCCGGGATCATGCTGCCGAACCACGCGCCGTTCAAGGTCGCCGAGACGTTCCGCACCCTGCTCGCGATCGGTCCCGGACGGGTCGACCTCGGCCTCGGCCGCGCCCCCGGCACCGATCCGCTCACCGCGCACGTGCTGCGCCGGGGCCAGCAGGTCGACGTCGCCGCCGAGTTCCCCGGCCAGGTCGCCGAGCTGCTCGCGTTCCTCGAGGCGGGCTTCCCGGAGGGCCACCCGTACGAGCGGCTCGTCGCCGCGCCCGTCGTCGACGACCAGCCCGACCTGTTCGTGCTCGGGTCGTCCGGCTACGGCGCGCAGTTCGCCGCGGTGAACGGCATGGGGACCGCGTTCGCCCACCACATGAGCCCCGAGCTCGCCGTCGACACGCTGCGGCAGTACCGCCGTGAGTTCCGTCCCGGAGTGGAGCAGGAGCCGTGGTCGGCGATCTCGGTGCTGGCGTTCGCCAGCGACGACCAGCGCCAGCGCAACCGGTTCGAGGCGGGCTGGCGGCTCACCATGGCGAACCTGCGGCGCGGCGTCCGCGAGCCCCTGCGGCCCGAGGAGGTCGACGCGCTCGCCGACTCCCCGCAGTTCCAGGACCTCCCGCGCGACGACGGCCGGATGCTCGTGGGCTCGGCCGACGACGTGGTGAAGGGCCTGCGGACGCTGCAGGAGCAGAGCCAGGCCGACGAGGTCGTGGTGGTCACGCCGTCGATCGACCGGGCCAGCCGGATCGCCAGCTTCGAGGCGATCGCCGGCGCCTGGCGCTAGTCGTCCGCCGCCGCCCGCTCCGCCGCACGCTTGCGGCGCTTGCCCTCGTGCATGGCGGCGACGCGCGACACCGGGATCTCGTGGCCCTCGGCGACCAGGTCGTCGGGCAGCCGCTGCGGCGCCGGCATCGCCTCGGCCCACGGGTCGGCGTCGCCGAGCCGCTCCAGGGCCGTGCGGATCGTGAAGTCGCCGGGCACGACCTCGAGCAGGTCGTCCCAGCCCAGCGGGTACGAGACCGGGACGCCCGGGCGCGCCCGCGGGCTGTAGGCGCAGATCACCGTGGCCCCGCCCGAGCGGGTCGAGTCGACGAACACCCGGCCGCCGCGGTCGGCCTTGATGTACGCGGTGGTCGCCAGGTCGGGGTCGAGCGCCGCCGCGCGGGCCGCCAGCGCGCGGGTCGCTCCGGCGACGTCCTCCCACCCCTGCGTCCCGTCGACGGGGACGAACACGTGCACGCCCTTGGCCCCGCTGGTCTTCACCGCCGCACCCAGGCCGCAGCCGTCGAGCGCCTCGCGCACGAGCAGGGCGATGCGCGCGGCCATCCGGTAGCCCTCGACCGGGTCGAGGTCGCCCGGCGGGTCCAGGTCGATGACGAGGTGGTCGGCGTGGTCGGCGCCGTCGCGCACCATCGCCGGGTGGTACTCGACCGCCCGCTGGTTGGCGAGCCACACCAGCGTCCGCCGGCTGTCGACGACGGGGTAGCGCACCTGCCGGTGCGAGGCCTGCGACCACGACTCGCTGGTGGTGATCCAGTCCGGCGCGTACGTCGGCAGGTTCTTCTGCATGAACGGCTCCGAGCCCGGCCGCACCCGCACCACCGACAGCGCCCGGTCGGCCAGCACCGGCAGCAGCCGGTCGCGCACGCCGTCGAGGTAGGTGACCAGCTCGCGCTTGGTCACGCCGGCGCCGTCGAACAGCTCGGCGTCCAGGCTCGACAGCGGGACCCCGGCGAGCTCCTCCTTGGCGGCGGCCATGCGGCCAGTCTGTCGGCTCCCGGCGTGAGCACAAGCGTCGGAGTCGAGGCCCGGATCGCCGTCCACGGGCACCGGGACGCCCCCGACCCCGACGCGTCGGTACCCAGGGACGGGCCGGGGTCGTCACCGATGGGACGAGAACCGCTGTCTCCCTAGCGTGGACGGCATGTCTCGGACCGCCCGCCGCGTGCTGCTCACCCTCGCCTGCCTCGCGCTCGTGCCCGTGCTCGCGCTCGGCGGCCTGCTGCTGTGGTCGTGGAACGCCTCGGCGTCGGACCTGCGCGGCACGGTCGACTTCCGGCACCCGCTGCCCGTCCCGCCGCTCGCGGTCTCACGGGTCGAGGACGGCGCCCGCGTGTTCGACCTGACGATGCAGCGCGGCCGGACCGACTTCGGCACCGGCACCGCGTACGAGACCCTCGGCGTCGACGGCGACTACCTCGGTCCGACCCTGCGCGCGCGGCGCGGGGAGCGGGTGCGCGTCGACGTCACGAACGAGATCGGCGAGCGCAGCACGCTGCACTGGCACGGCATGCACCTGCCGGCGGCGATGGACGGGGGACCGCACCAGATGGTCGACCCCGGCCAGACCTGGTCCCCCGCCTGGGAGGTCGACCAGCCGGCGGCGACCCTCTGGTACCACCCGCACCTGCACGGCGAGACCGCCGACCACGTCTACCGCGGCCTCGCGGGCCTGTTCCTGCTGGACGACGACGCGGCCGACCGGCTCGACCTGCCGCGCGAGTACGGCGTCGACGACGTGCCGCTCGTGGTGCAGGACAAGGTGCTCGACGACGGCCGCCTTGGGCAGGGCACCGGTCTGTTCAACCCGGTCGGGACGCTGGGCGACACCCTCGTGGTGAACGGCTCGGTCGCGCCCTACCTCGACGTCGCGACCGAGCGGGTGCGGCTGCGGCTGCTGAACGCGTCCAGCTCGCGGGTGTACGACTTCGCCCTCGACGACGGCAGGCGGTTCGACCTGGTCGCCACCGACGGCGGGCTGCTCGAGGCGCCCGAGCGGCTGACCCACGTGCAGCTGTCCCCGGGCGAGCGGGCCGAGGTCGTCGTGTCGCTGGAGCCGAGGGAGCAGGTGCGGCTGGTGTCGCTGCCGTCGACGATCGCCGGCGACTTCTTCCAGCAGCGCTACTCCGGCGGCGACGACGCCTTCGACGTCGTGCAGCTGCGCGCCGCCGACCGGCTGCGTCCCTCGCCCGAGGTGCCTGCCGTCCTCGCGCCGCTGCCCGACCTCGGCGACGACGTCGTGACCACCCGCGAGTTCCGGCTCAGCACACCGCGGATCAACGGCATGCCGATGGACATGGGGCGCATCGACGAGACCGTCGAGGTCGGCACGACCGAGCGCTGGGTGGTGCGCAACACCGACGGGACGCCGCACAGCTTCCACGTGCACGACGTGCAGTTCGAGGTCGTGCGCTACGACGGCGGGCCGCCCCCGCCGCACCTGCGGGGGCGCAAGGACACCGTGTTCCTGCCCGGCCCCGTCGAGGTCGAGCTGCTGCTGCGGTTCGAGGACCACACCGACCCGGACGTGCCGTACATGTTCCACTGCCACGTCCTGCAGCACGAGGACCAGGGGATGATGGGCCAGTTCGTCGTGGTCGCGCCGGGGGAGCGCGCGGGGACGCCCCCGCCGCTCGCTCCCGTCTCCACGCCGCGGGGCGAGGACCACGACCACTGACGTGTGCACAGCCGGGGGAGACCACGGCCCGACGACGCCGTCCGGAGGCCCGATCGGGCTGTTCTCCCCTCGCCGTGCCCGCGCGTAGGGTGCGGCCATGAGCCACCACCTCACCCCGCCGGCCGACGCGCCGACCCTCGAGGTCGACCTCGACGCCGCCCGCCGCGCCTACGACCTGGACCGCGCGCACGTCTTCCACTCGTGGTCGGCCCAGGGCTCGCTGTCGCCGATGGTGCTCGCCGGGGCGAAGGGCTCCTGGGTGTGGGACGGCGACGGCAACCGGCTGCTCGACTTCTCGTCCCAGCTGGTGTTCACCAACATCGGGCACGGGCACCCGGACGTCGTCCGCGCGATCGCCGAGCAGGCCGCGGCGCTCGTGACGAGCGCGCCGCAGCACGCGGTGGGCGTGCGGTCCGAGGCCGCGCGGCTCGTCACCGAGGCGCTGCCCGGCGAGCGGCTGACCAAGGTGTTCTTCACCAACGGCGGCACCGAGGCGATCGAGAACGCGGTGCGGATGGCCCGGCTGCACACCGGGAAGCACAAGGTGCTCAGCGCCTACCGCAGCTACCACGGCCACACCGCCACCTCGATGGCGCTGACGGGTGAGCCGCGCCGCTGGGCCACCGACCTGGGCACCGCCGGCGTCTCGCGCTTCTTCGGCCCCTACCTGTACCGGTCGCCGTTCAACGCCACGACGCAGGAGGAGGAGTGCGAGCGGGCGCTCGCCCACCTCGACCAGGTGATCCGGCTCGAGGGGCCGTCGACGCTGGCGGCCGTCGTCCTGGAGTCGGTCGTCGGGTCGGCCGGCGTGCTGCCCCCGCCGCCCGGCTACCTCGCGGGCGTGCGGCGGCTGTGCACCGAGCACGGGCTGCTGCTCGTCCTCGACGAGGTGATGGCCGGGTTCGGTCGCACGGGCCGCTGGTTCGGCTACGAGCACGACGGGCAGGACGGCCTCGCGGCCGACCCCGACCTGGTCACGTTCGCCAAGGGCGTGAACTCCGGTTACGTGCCGCTCGGCGGCGTCGCCATCTCGGACGAGGTGGCGGCCACGTTCGACGACCGCCCCTACCCGGGCGGGCTCACCTACTCCGGCCACCCGCTCGGCGCCGCGGCCGCGGTCGCCACGATCGAGCTGATGCGCCGCGACGGCGTCGTCGAGCACGCCGCGCGCATCGGGGACGACGTGCTCGGCCCCGCGCTGCACGCCCTCGCCGACGAGCACGAGGTGGTCGGCGAGGTGCGCGGCGTCGGCGTCTTCTGGGCGCTCGAGCTCGTCCGCGACCGCGCGACCCGCGAGCCCGTCGTGCCCTACGCGGCCGCCGGCGCGGCGAACAAGCCGATCACCGACCTGATGGGCGCCTGCAAGCGGCGCGGCCTGCTGCCCTTCGTCGCCGGCAACCGCGTGCACGTCGTCCCGCCCTGCACGGTGAGCGAGGACGAGGCCCGCCACGGCGTGGCCCTGCTCGGCGAGGCCCTGGGCGAGGTCTTCGGCTAGGGAGAACTCAGCGAGGCGAGCACACCCTTCGCGAGGCCCGCACGCCACGTTCAGGTGGCGATGACCTACCGAACGTGGCGTGCGCGCCTCGCGAAGTGGGTGTTGGCCTCGCCAAGACGGCCGACCTCTAGGCTGATCGCCCGTGAAGGTCCTGGTGATCGGCTCCGGCGCCCGTGAGCACGCCCTCGTCCGCGCGCTGTCGCTCGACCCGTCGGTCGACGCCGTCGTGTGCGCCCCCGGCAACCCGGGCACCGGCGCCTCGGCCCTGCGCGTGCCGGTCGAGGCCACCGACGGGGCTGCCGTCGCCGACCTGGCGCAGGAGGTGGGCGCCGACCTCGTCGTCGTGGGCCCCGAGGCACCCCTGGTCGCCGGCGTGGCCGACGCCGTGCGCGAGCGGGGCATCGCCTGCTTCGGGCCGTCGCAGGAGGCGGCGCACCTCGAGGGCAGCAAGGCCTTCGCCAAGGAGGTGATGGCCGCGGCCGAGGTGCCCACCGCGATGGCCCACGTCTGCACGACCCTCGACGAGGTCGCCGCCGCGCTCGACGCCTTCGGCGCCCCCCACGTGGTCAAGGACGACGGCCTGGCCGCGGGCAAGGGCGTCGTCGTCACCGACGACCGCGACGCCGCGCTCGCCCACGCGCAGGCGTGCCTGGCACGCGACGGCGGCACCGTCGTCGTCGAGGAGTTCCTCGACGGCCCCGAGGTGTCGCTGTTCTGCGTCACCGACGGCACCGAGGTCGTCCCGCTCGCCCCCGCGCAGGACTACAAGCGGCTCGCGGACGGCGACGAGGGCCCGAACACCGGTGGCATGGGCGCGTACTCGCCGCTGCCGTGGGCGCCGGACGGTCTGGTCACCGAGGTCGTCGAGCGCGTCGCCACGCCCGTGGTGCGCGAGATGGAGCGCCGCGGCACCCCGTTCGCCGGGCTGCTCTACTGCGGCCTCGCCCTGACCTCGCGCGGCCTGCGGGTCATCGAGTTCAACGCCCGCTTCGGCGACCCCGAGACCCAGGTGGTGCTGGCCCGGCTCGCCAGCCCGCTCGGCGTCCTGCTGCACGCCGCCGCCACCGGCACGCTGGCCGAGCTCGGGCCGCTGCGCTGGCACGACCACGCCGCGGTGACCGTGGTGGTCGCCGCGCATGGCTACCCGGGTGAGGTGCGCTCGGGCGACGCGATCACCGGCGTCGACGCCGCGGACGCCCTCGACGACGTGCACGTGCTGCACGCCGGCACCGCCGAGGACGCCGACGGGCTGCTCGTCTCGTCCGGCGGGCGCGTGCTCTCGGTGGTCGGGACGGGCGCCGACCTCGACGCCGCCCGCGCCGCCGCGTACCGCGGCGTCGAGCAGATCGCGCTGGACGGGGCGCAGCACCGCACCGACGTCGCCGCCGGCCTGCAGGACTGAACCTCGCACCACCCTCGTCCCGTCTCCGGGGTGACAGGGTGGACGGTGAGGGGAGGCGGACGTGCGACGCAGCGACGAGGAGGCGTTCGTCGAGTTCGCGACGGCCCACCACGACTGGCTGGTGCGCACGGGGTCCGCGCTCGCCGGCGACCCGCACGCCGGGCAGGACCTCGCCCAGGACTCGCTGGTCAAGGCGTACGCCCGGTGGCGGCGGGTGCGGTCGGCCGACAACCCCCGCGCGTACCTGCGGCAGATCCTGGTGCGCCGCGCGATCGACGCCTCCCGCCGTCCGAGCCGCCGCGAGCACGCCACGGACGACCCCGGGCCGCGGCACGCGTCCCCGCGCGACCTCGCGTCCGAGCACGCCGAGCGCGACCGCGTCGGCTCCGCGGTCGACGCACTCCCCGCCCGCCAACGGCAGGTGGTGGTGCTGCGCTTCGTCGAGGACCTCGACGTCGCCACCACCGCCGAGCTGCTGCGGGTGCGCGAGGGCACCGTGAAGAGCGCGACCCACGCGGCGCTGGCGGCGCTGCGCACGTCGCTGACCGAGCACCAGGAGGTGGACCGATGACGTACACCGACGAGCACGTGACGACCCTGGTGCGCGACCAGGTCGCCCACCGGCCGGGTGCCCCGGCCGATCTCGACCGGGTGCTCGGACGCGGACGGCGCCGCGTCGCGGTCCGCCGCAGCGCCACCGCGCTCGTGGCCGCCGCCGTGCTCGCCGGGGGGACGGCGCTCGCGCTCGGGCAGGGGCTGCCGCTGCTGTCGTCCGCCCCGCCTGCGGGTCCGTCGGTGACGCTGACGCCCGATCCGCGGCGCACCGAGGCGCTACGACCCGTGACCGACATGTACGAGATCGGTGACGCCGCAGCCCGCACGGCCGGGCTCCAGCCGGGAGGCGGGTGGGGCGTCGCGCGCGACGCCACCTACTTCGGTGCGCTGGTCTACGACGGAGCGGTCGAGGTCTCGACCACCGGTGTCGGTTACGGGCTCAGCACTGCCCACGTCCCGTCGCTCGACGACCCGGGCGCGACGTCGTGCGCGGACGCGAGCCCACCTCCCTCCGCCACGGCGCCGGGGTTCGAGTGCGTGCGGGAGCCCCAGCCCGACGGGTCGGTGCTGTTCACCCAGCTCGTCGGCGGCGAGCTGCTGCAGTACCAGCTGCTGCACACGACGGGCACCGTGACGACGATCCCGATGGTCGTGGGCGAGGGCGGGACGACGGTCGAACCCGCCGACGCCGAGCGGCTGCGCGCGCTCGTGCTCGACCCCACCCTGCGCTGGTGAGGAGTCAGAACCCCAGGCGCGCCAACGGTTCCACGAGCTCGCGCTCCTCGTACGACAGGTGCGACAGCAGGGTGTCGGTGAGCAGGTCGACCGCCTCGCGGACGGGGGTCAGGTCGCCGTCCTGCTGCACCATCGCCACCAGCGCCGCGTCGACCCGCTCGAGCACGTCGTGGATCACGTGGTGCTCGGCCTCCAGCCGGTCGAGCACCGGTGCCAGCCGCTCGTCGCGCGAGCGCAGGTTGGGGAAGACCGAGGCGTCCTCGAGCGAGTGGTGCCCGGCGACGACGCGGCAGTACGACTGGCAGTAGGTGCCGAGCGTCCACGAGTTCTGCCGCATCGTCATCGCGTTCACCTGCGAGCGGGCGGCGCCCGCGTCGAGCTGCCCCGCGGCGACCTGGTCGACCAGCCCGCGCACCTGCGCGAGCTCGCGCCGCAGCATGTCGTGCACGTCGACCAGGTGCTTGCCGGTCGCGCGCTCGTGGTCGGTGTAGGTGCGGTCCGGGTCGGGGGCCGGACCGGTCGGTCGCGCCGACTCGTCCCAGAGCCGCTCGCCGCTGAGCCGGGTGCCGTCGTCCGGTGTCGTCACCACGCCGAGGGCGGACACCGCGACGCGAGGCGTCGCGACCAACGGCTCGGTCGAGGTCGGCACCTCGACGTCGGACGGCACCGTGCCCGATGGCATCTCGCGCGACGCGGCCACCGTCTCGCGGACCTCCTCGGCGAGCTCGGCGAAGTCGCGGATGGTGGCCGGGTCGTCGGATGCCAGGACGAACCCGCTGATGCCCTCTTCGAGCGCGAGCGCCGCCACCTGGTCGGCGTCGAACGACGGGTCGATGTTGTAGAGCCGGCGGACGTCGGACGGGTCGCGGCCGGCGTCCCGTGCGGCCTCGTCGATGGTGAGGTTCATCGTCCCGAGCACGTCCGGCGCGGCGTACCCGGCGCTCGGCAACCAGCCGTCGGCGAGCCGGCCGACCAGGCGCAGCATCCGCGGCTTGTACGCGCCGACCCAGATGCCGATGTCGTGCGCCGGCGCCGGGCCGGCCTTGGCGCCGGTCAGCCGGTAGTGGTCACCGCCTACCCGCGCCCCGCCGGACGGCGCCCATAGCGCCCTGATCACACCGATCGCCTCCTCGAGCGCCTCGACGGCCTCGCCGGGGGAGCGGCGCGGTCCGCCGTTGGCCTCGATGGCGTCCCAGAACGCACCGGCGCCCAGCCCGAGCTCCACCCGCCCGCCCGAGAGCAGGTCGAGGCTCGCCGCGCTCCGCGCGAGCACCGCCGGCGGGCGCAGCGGCAGGTTCGCGACGTCCAGCGACAACGAGACCCGCTCGGTCGAGGCCGCGATCCAGGTGAGCAGCGTCCAGGCGTCGAGGAACCGCGGCTGGTACGGGTGGTCCTGCAGCGTCACCAGGTCGAGCCCGGCGGCCTCGCTCAGCCGGGCGAGCTCCACCACCCGGCGCGGCTGCTCCGCCGTGGGTGTGAGGAACGTTCCGAACAGCAGGTCGTGACCGTAGTCGGGCATGTCGCGCACAACGTCCCGTCCCTCGCCAGGCTTCCCGCCCGCGTGACCTGCGCCGTGCTCGCCCGTTGACCCTGCACCACCGGAACCGAGGGAGCACCGGATGAGCCGTCGCAGCGTCGCCACCGCCGCCCTGCTGGTCACCGCGGGCCTGCTGGTCCCGGCCGCCGCCCAGGGTGCGCCCGCCCGCCCGGCGCAGCCGCCGCCGCGCCCGACCGCGCTCGTGACGCTCGGTGACTCTTACATCTCGGGCGAGGCCGGGCGGTGGAACGGCAACAGCGCCGTGCCGCTCGGCAGCCGGGCGGGCACCGACCGCGCCTGGCGCAGCGACGGTCTCGGCTCGTACGACCCCGCGGCTGTGTACGGTCCGACGGCGAAGGGCTGCGACCGCTCGGACGTCGCCCCGGCCGTCAGCAACGACGTGCCGGTGCAGGTGCGGCTCAACCTCGCGTGCTCGGGTGCGCAGACCGGCAACGTCGTGCGGACCGCGAACGGCGGCACCGGACAGCACGGCGAGGCGCCGCAGACCGACCAGCTGGCGAGGGTGGCCGCCACCCACGACGTCGAGCTCGTGGTGCTGTCGATCGGCGGGAACGACCTCGGCTTCGCCGACATCATCACCGCGTGCGTGGTGGCGCACGCCACCCTCACGCGCTGCGCCGACACCCAGCAGGCCCTCGTGGACCAGCGCATGCCCACCGCGATGGCCGGTGTGTCGCAAGCGATCCGCGACGTCCGCGCGGTGCTGGCCGAGCAGGGTCAGCAGGCCGGCTCGTACCGGCTGGTCGTGCAGTCCTACCCGTCGCCGGTGCCGCGCGGCGCCGACAACCGCTACGCGGAGCTCGCCGGGGGCCGGATCGGCATCGGTGGGTGCCCGATCGGCAACGCCGACTCCGACTGGGCGCGTGACCGCCTCGTCCCGCAGATCAGCGAGAACCTGGCTGCTGTCGCGTCCGCCGAGGGTGCGGACTTCCTCGACCTCTCGGACGCCTTCAGCGGCCGCGAGGTCTGCGCCCGCACCGCCACCCAGTCGACGGGGACGCCGACGGCGCAGACGGCCGAGTGGGCGCGGTTCCTCGACACCGACGTGCAGGGGTACACCCAGGAGTCGATGCACCCCAACGCCTACGGGCAGCGCGCGATGGGGCGCTGCTACACCCTGCTCGCCGCGACCACCGGGTCGGCGCGCTGCCTGAACACCCCGGGGCAGGGGCCGGAGGGCATGTACCTGGTGCCCGCGGCGGCGCCGTGAGGCACGAGCTGCTCGGCGGGCTCTACCTGCCGGTGCCGGACGAGGTCCCGGCGCCGGTCGAGGAGCTCGCCGACGGGTCCGAGGTGGTCAGGCCACCTGCACCGAGCGCTTCGACAGGCCCATCCAGAAGCCGTCGATGGTGGTGAGCGCCGGGTCGTCGGGCCGGTCGGCGGTGCCGAGGGTGACGAACAGCGGCGAGTAGTGCTCGACGGTCGGGTGCGCGTAGGGCATGCCCGGGGCCTGCGAGGTGTACCGCGACAGCGTGTCGACGTCACCACGCTCGAGTGCCTCGCCGGCCCACGCGTCGAACTCCAGCGACCAGCCCGGGGCGGCGGCGTCGGGGTTCGTCCAGTGCTCGCGCGACAGGAACGGCAGTCCGTGGGTGAGGAAGCCGGACCCGATCACCAGCACGCCCTGCTCGCGCAGGGGCCGCAGCCGCCGCCCGAGGGCGAGCAGCTTCTCGGGGTCGTGCGTCGGCAGCGACATCTGCAGCACGGGCACGTCCGCGTCCGGGTACATCGCCTTCATCGGCACCCAGGCTCCGTGGTCGAGCCCGCGCGAGACGTGCTCGTGCACCGGCTCGGTGTCCGGCAGCAGCGACGCGACCGAGCTCGCGAGCCCGGAGGCGTCCGGCGACACGTAGGTCATCTCGTAGAAGCGCTGCTCGAACCCGCCGAAGTCGTAGACGAGCGGCGTGCCCTTCGCGGTGCCCGACAGCGACAGTGGCGCGTTCTCCCAGTGGGCGCTGACCATCAGGACGGCGCGCGGCTTGGGCAGCGACAGCGCCCAGTCGAGCTGCTGGCCGAGCCAGAGGGCGTCGTCGAGCAGCGGCGGCGCGCCGTGCCCGAGGTAGAGCGCGGGCAGCGGGTCGTCGCCCTCCGCCCAGCGGCGCTGCGCGCGGGTCAGCGGCAGGGCGCGCTCGAGGTGCGCGTCGTAGGCGTGGCGGTCGAAGCGGGTCATGGCGGTCCCTCTCTGCGGATCCGGTCTACCATCTCATAAGTTTGAGAGTTCAAACAATGTTCCCGGGATGTGGTGAGTCCCGTCACGACGGGCCGCGAGCGGTCGCGGTGCCGCCGCGGCGCGGGGTTCCATGGGGCATGAGCACCGACCACGCCGTGCGCCCCGACGAGCAGGCCGCCCCGGTGGCCGAGCAGCACCCGGACCGGTCCGCCCGCGAGTCCGGCCGCGACGTGCTGGCCGGCCACGAGGCCCTCGACGCGACGCAGCGGGCCGCACTGCAGGCCGTCCTCGACGGCCGCTGGGCGCACGTGCGCGAGGCCGCGCGGCGGCGGATGGCCGAGGCGGCCGTCCCCCCGGTCACCGACCTGCCCACCCGCGAGCACCGCGAGACGACCCTGCAGCAGCTGCGTGACCTGGCCGCGGGCGGCCCGTTCGCCGCCGGGTTCCCGACCTCGGTCGGCGGCGACGGCGACATCGGCGGGTCCGTGACCGCCATCGAGGTGCTCGGTCACGCCGACCTGTCGGTGATGGTCAAGGCCGGTGTGCAGTGGGGCCTGTTCGGCGGCGCGATCACCGCGCTCGGCTCCGACCGGCACCACCAGCGCTACCTCCCGGGCGCGATGGACCTCAGCCTGCTCGGCTGCTTCGCCATGACCGAGTCGGGCCACGGGTCCGACGTCGAGTCGCTCGGCACGACCGCCACCTACGACCCGGACACCGACGAGCTCGTCGTCCACACGCCCACGCCGGCCGACCGCAAGGACTACATCGGCAACGCCGCCCTGCACGGCCGGCTCGCCGTCGTGTTCGCCCAGCTGGTCGTCGGCGACGAGCGGCACGGGGTGCACGCCGTGGTCGTGCCGATCCGCGACGAGGACGGCGCTCCCGCAGCGGGTGTCACGATCGGCGACGACGGGCGCAAGGGTGGCCTCAACGGCGTCGACAACGGACGGCTGTCGTTCGACCACGTCCGCGTCCCGCGGGCCGACCTGCTCGACCGGTACGGCGCGATCGACGACGAGGGCCGCTACTCCAGCCCGATCGAGAACCCCAAGAAGCGGTTCTTCACGATGCTCGGCACGCTCGTGCGCGGCCGCGTCTCGGTGGCCGGTGCCGCCGGTGCGGCCACCCGGTCGGCGCTCACCATCGCGACTCGGTACGCGTTGCAGCGCAGGCAGTTCGAGCGTACGGAGGGTGGTGAGGAGGTGCTGCTCCTCGACTACCAGGCGCACCAGCGCCGGCTGCTGCCCGCGCTCGCCACCACCTACGCGCTGCAGCTCGCCCAGCTCGCGCTCACCGAGGACCTGCACGAGATCCAGACCTCCGGCGCCCTCGGCGGCGACGGCGGCCACGAGGCGGCCCAGCGCGAGATCGAGACCCGTGCCGCCGGGCTCAAGGCGGTCACCACCACCCACGCCAACGCGACCCTGCAGATGTGCCGGGAGGCCTGCGGCGGAGCGGGTTTCCTGGCCGGGAACCTGCTGGTGCAGCTACGAGCCGACGTCGACGTCTTCTCGACGTTCGAGGGCGACAACACCGTGCTGCTCCAGCTCGTCGGCAAGGGGCTGCTGACGGGCTACAAGCACCACGTCGGCGAGCTCGACTCGTTCGGCGTCGCCCGGTTCGTGGCGGAACAGATGGTGACGTCCGTCATCGAGCGGGCAGCCGTCGCGCCGCTCGTCGCGAGGCTCCTCGGCACCGCACCGGGCCGCGACGGCGAGCGCGGCGTCTACGACCGCGCCTGGCACCTCACCCTGTTCACCGAGCGCGAGAAGCACCTGCTCGACACGCTCGCGGCGCGCCTGCGGGGCCGGTCCGGCGACCAGGACGCCTTCGCGGTGTTCAACGCCTGCCAGGAGCACCTGCTCGCGACGGCCCGCGCCCACGTCCACCGCACCGTGCTCGAGTCGTTCGCCGAGGCGATCGACCGGTGCGAGGACGACGGGGTGGCCCGGCTGCTGGACGCCGTCTGCGACCTCTACGTGCTCTCGCAGGTCGAGGCCGACCGCGGCTGGTTCCTCGAGCACGGACGGATGTCGCCGGCCCGGTCGAAGGAGGTCTCGGCCGCCGTCGACGCGCTCTGCGCGGGCCTGCGGCCGTATGCCGGCGAGCTCGTCGACGCCTTCGCCATCCCCGACCACCTGGTCGCCGCCGCCGTCCTCACCGCCGACCCGGCGGCGTGACGCGGGACGCGTTGTCGCCCGGGGTCCGGCGCACCTACGCTTCCGTAGCATGAGCGCCCCGCAGCAGGACGGCCCCCTGAAGGACCGCCTCTACCCGGTGGTGATCCGCGCCGCCCTGGTGATGTTCCGGGCGCTGCGGATGACGCTGAAGGTCGAGGGGGCCGAGAAGGTGCCGGCGACCGGTGGCGTGGTGCTCGCCTCGAACCACATCAGCTACCTCGACTTCATCTTCGCCGGGTTCGCCCCGTGGAAGGGCCGCCGCCGGCTCACCCGGTTCATGGCCAAGGACGGCGTCTTCCGCGACAAGGTCGGCGGGCCGCTGATGCGCGGCATGCACCACATCCCGGTCGACCGGGAGTCGGGCACGGCCTCGTTCCGCACCGCGCTGAAGTACCTCAAGGCGGGCGAGGTCGTCGGCGTCTTCCCCGAGGCGACGATCAGCCAGTCGTTCACGGTCAAGGAGCTGAAGTCGGGCGCGGTGCGGATGGCGGCGGCCGCGAAGGCGCCCATCGTCCCCGTCGCGCTGTGGGGCACCCAGCGGCTGTGGACCAAGGGCCACCCCCGCAGGTTCCTGCGCGGCCAGACGATCACGATCCTGGTCGGCGACCCCATCCACGTCAGCACCCGCGACGACATGGACGCCCGCACCGAGGAGCTGCGCGCCGCCCTGCAGGCCCTGCTCGACCGGGCGCAGTCGGGCCACCCCTCGCTGTCGGACGCCGGGCCGCACGCCTGGTGGCTGCCGGCGCACCTCGGCGGGTCGGCCCCCACCCCCGAGGAGGCCGCGGCGCTCGACGCGGCCGAGTCGCAGGCCCGCCGCGACAAGCGCGACGCCGCCGCCGTCCCGGACCCGACGCCCGAGGCGTGACCGCGCGCCGCCCCGCCCGTTAGGGGGGCATGACGCGCAAGGAGGAACGTCGGCACCAGCGCGACGTCGGCGGGGCGCTGCTCATCGGCGCCGTCGTGCTCGCCGTGCTGCTCGCCGTGACCGTGCTCGGCGCCGGCGGCCCCACCGCCCCGTGAGGACGCTCAGTCGTCCTCGATGGTGATGGTGTCGTAGGCGCCGTCGTCGTCGGGGTCGATGCCGGCGGCCTGCAGGTGCTGCGCCACCTGCGGCGGCACCTTGCTGCGCCGGGGGTCGGGCCCGAAGATCTCGGTGCAGATGCGGCGGTACAGCTCGTCCGGGTTCGGCAGCCACTTCACGTCGCGCATCGCCTGGTCCTGGCCGGCCGACTCGAGGACGAACTCGCCGTAGCCGAGCATCCGCCCGAGCACCGAGCGGTTGTACGACATGTCGGTGACCTTGCGCAGCGGCATCATCGCGACCTTGCGGGTGAGCAGGCCGTAGGTCAGCAGCAGGCGGGTGTCGGTCGCGACGAACCACTCCGCCTGCCACTCCAGCAGCCGCCACACCGCGCGTCCGAGCACGATCAGCCAGGCGACCCAGAGCACGTCCGGGACGACGCGCACGTCCGGCGAGAGGTTGCTCGTGATCCACAGCACCAGGACGAGCGCGAGGACGGCCGAGGTCACGGGCTCGATCACCTGCGCCGGGTGGCGGCGGACGGCGACCACGACGTGCTCGGTGTCGAGCAGGTAGCGGTCGAGGTGGGGTGGGGTGTCGGCGCTGATGCGGCGGACGACGAGCCGTCCCACGCTCCGCACGCGCGACACCGTCTCGCCCCGGTCAGGCACCGAGGAGGGCGTCGAAGAAGCGACCCACGGCGCCGAACGCGGACACGATGCCGTCGACCGCGCTGCCGACGATGCCGGCGGCCTGGTCGGGGCTCTTGAAGATCGCGTAGACCGCGAAGGCGATCAGGAACCAGATCAGCACCTTCTTGGCGCGGGACACCTCGTGCTCCTCACGTCGCGGGCGCGCGGTCGGGGAAGGGCACGCCTCTGCGCGCCCAGCATGCCGCAGGTCGGCCCGTGCGGGCGCAGGCGCGCCGGGGGTCGGACGACGCCGTGGGCCAGACGACGCCGTGGGTCAGACGACGCCGTACAGGCGGTCGCCCGCGTCGCCCAGCCCCGGGACGATGTAGCCGTGCTCGTTGAGCCGCTCGTCGAGCGAGGCGGTGACGACGGTGACCTTGGGGTGGTCGGCGAAGCGCTGCTCGACCGTGCGGACGCCCTCGGGGGCCGCCAGCAGGCAGATCGCCGTGACGTCCTCGGCGCCCCGCTCGAACAGGAAGTCGAACGCCGCGACCAGGGTGCCGCCCGTGGCGAGCATCGGGTCGAGCACGTAGACCTGGCGGCCGGACAGGTCGTCCGGGAGCCGGTTCGCGTACGTGCTCGCCTGCAGCGTCTCCTCGTCGCGGATCATCCCGAGGAAGCCGACCTCGGCCGTGGGCAGCAGCCGCACCATGCCGTCGAGCATGCCGAGGCCGGCGCGCAGGATCGGCACCACCAGCGGCTTCGGCGAGCTGAGCTTCACCCCGGTGGTCGGACCGACGGGGGTGCGGATGTCGACCGCCTCGGTGCGCACCTCGCGGGTGGCCTCGTAGGCCAGCAGGGTCACCAGCTCGTCGGCCAGCCGCCGGAACGTGGGCGAGTCGGTGTGCTCGTCGCGCAGGGCGGTGAGCTTGTGGGAGACCAGCGGGTGGTCGGCGACGTGCAGGCGCATGGGGGCGAACCTACCGGGGACGGGGGTGGTCCGGGCCGGGCGGCTTTGCCAGGATGGCGCCGTGTCGTTCTTCACCGCGGTGATGGCCTCCGACGGGTCCTCCTGGCGCGCCCGCGACGTCGACGTCGAGGACTGCGCCGACCTCGACGACCTGGCCGACCTGATGCGCGGCGTCGCCCTCGGCGACGACCCCGTCCTGTGCGTGATCGAGCGCGAGGACGGCTGGTTCGCGCTCGTCCGCGTCGACGGCGAGGACGACCCCCGCCTGTTCGTCTCCGACTACGCCGCCGCGATGGCCGGGCACTACGAGCCGGTGCTGTCGGCGGCGGGCGACGTCGACGCCGAGGTGCCGGCCGGCACGCACGCGTACGAGCGGCCCGCGGCCGACGGGGACGCCGACGACGACGAGCCCACCGACGAGGAGGCCGAGCACGACGCCCAGGCCGAGGCCGACATGGCCGAGGCGCTCGGCGGCAGCTCGTTCGTCCAGCCCGACCCCGACCCCGAGCCGGTCGACCTGTGGGCGGGCGACCCGGGACTGCTGTCCGACCTCGGCGTCAGCGCGACCCGCCTGGTCGAGCTCGTCGACGACAACCAGGACGACCCGGCCGCCGTGCTCGCCGCCGTCGGCGAGGTCTGCGGCTTCGACGACCTGGTCGAGGCGCTGCGCTGAGCCTGCCCGTGGCGCCCCACCCCGCGCGTCCCGACGAGGAGCGCTGGATGGGGCTGGCCCTCGACCAGGCCCGGGCCGCGCTCGCGACCTCGGACGTCCCCGTGGGAGCCGTGGTCGTGGACGCGTCCGGCGAGGTGGTCGGGACGGGCCGCAACGCGCGGGAGGCGACCGGCGACCCCACCGCCCACGCCGAGGTGCTCGCGCTGCGCGCCGCCGCGGCCGCCCGGGGCGGCTGGCGCCTCGACGGCTGCACCCTCGTCGTCACGCTCGAGCCCTGCACGATGTGCGCCGGCGCCGCGGTGCTGGCGCGCGTCGACCGGCTCGTGCTCGGCGCCTGGGACCCCAAGGCCGGCGCCGTGTCGTCGCTGTGGGACCTCGTCCGCGACCGCCGGCTCAACCACCGCCTCGACGTCCTCGGCGGCGTCCGCGAGACCGAGTGCGCCGCCCTCCTCGAGGACTTCTTCCGCTCTCGCCGCTGACCGGGGAAGGTCCGGAACCGTGGCGGTGCCGGATCTTCCCCGGTGCGTCGTCCACAGCCCTTCTGGTCGTCCACAGATCGTCGGTCGGCGGTGTCGCGACCGGACGCACGTCGGCAGGCTCGCGGGCGTGGACGAGCTGCTGCGGGACGAGCGGCGTCGGGTCGGCGTCGTCACCAGGTCGGACGTGCTGGATGCGGGCCGCTCGCCGCGGTGGTTCGCCGCCCGGGTGCGCAGCGGCCACTGGCAGCGCGTCCACCCCGGCGTCTATGTGCGGCACGGCGGCCCGCTGCCGTGGCGTGTGCGCGCCGCCGCGGCCGTCGCCTACGCCGGACCCGGCGCAGCCCTCGGTCTGCGGTCGGCGGGGTTCGTCTGCGGTGTGGTGCGGCGCCCGCCGCGCACGATCGAGGTGCTCGTGCCCTGGGAGCGTCGGGTGGTCACCCAGCCCGGCCTGGTGGTCCTCCGACGCCGGTACCTCGACGGCGACGTGGTCCGCGACCCGCTGCCGCGCACCCGCACCGACCGCACGGTGGCAGAGCTCACCGGGGTTGCCCGCACAGCCGACGAGCTGATCGGCGTGCTGACCGACGGGCTGCGGGCCGGCGCCGATCTGCTGTGCGTGGAGCAGTCGCTCGCGGCCATGAGCCGGCACCCGTGGCGTGCCGTGCTGGCCGAGCTCCTCGCGGAGGTCGACGAGGGCGTCGAGTCCGCGCTGGAGCACCGGTACCACCGCGTCGAGCAGCGCCACGGGCTGCCGGCCGCGCGCCTGCAGGTGCGGACGAAGGTCGGTGGCCGCTGGATCCGCTCCGACCGCCGGTACGAGGAGCACGCCCTGCGGGTCGAGCTCGACGGTCGCCTGGCGCACCCGGAGGGGGCGACCGACGACGACACCTGGCGCGACAACGACGTCGCGATCGACTGCGGTGAGCTGACCCTGCGCTACCGGTGGCGCCACGTCGTCGCCGCGCCGTGCGCCACCGCCGGCCAGGTCGCGCGGGCGCTCCGGGCGCGGGGCTGGACGGGGGCGCTGCTCCGGTGCGGACCGAACTGTCGCGTCGTGAGCTGACCGGAGAAGTTCCGGCTACCGCAGCGGATCCGCATCTTCCCCGGCCGCGTCCGGAGGAGGTCGTTTGGACGCCACCGACGGCGTCGGTATCCTCGTCGGCGGTGGCGTGTCCGAGCGGCCAAAGGAGCACGCCTCGAAAGCGTGTGTGGGGGCAACTCCACCGTGGGTTCAAATCCCACCGCCACCGCCAGACGCGACGAGGGGCCCGGCAGACGCCGGGCCCCTCGCAGCATCCGGTCGATCGCACGGGGGGAGCATGACCGACGTCCTGGTCGTCCCGGCGTCGACGTCGGCCACCGTCCGGGCCCTGGGCGAGGAGGCCGTCGGCCGGGGGCTGCGGGTCGTGCCGGTACGCCGGGGCGACGACCTGCGTGCGGCCCTCTCGCCAGCACATCGGACGCACTTCTTCGGCGGTCCCCTCCTCGCCGAGCACGTCCGTCGAGCCGTGCCCCTGGCGCTGCTCGAACCTGCGGACGGCTGGCAAGGAGCTCGAGCCCGGGGTCTACCGCGGATTCGAGCTGCCGACCCTGCCGGACGGCGAGCCGTTGCTGGTGAGCGAGCTCGTGACGATGACGTCCGAGTGGCGCTGCTGGATCCTGGACGGCGAGGTGCGAGCGGCGTCGACCTACCGTCGCCGCGGCCAGCCGCACGCCGAGCCCCTCGACGTGGTGCTGCGCTCCGCGGGTCCCCCCGAGCTGGTGGCCGAGGGCTACACGAGGTTCTGCACCTGAGTCGCCGCCGCGCCCGGGTGAGGCGCGTGGTGGCGGGTAGGGCGCGCCCATGGCCACCGCGCAGACCGACCGGCACGTCAGCACCGCCGCACCGTCCCGGGCGCCCGGGCTGCTGCTGGGCATCGGGTTGGGCGGGTTCGTCGACGGCATCGTGATCCACCAGCTGCTGCAGTGGCACCACATGGTCAGCCACGTCGAGGGCTCGCCGATGACGACGCTCGAGGGGCTCGAGCTGAACACGCTCGCGGACGGGCTGTTCCACCTGCTCGCGTGGGCGTGCGTGCTGGCCGGGTCGCTGCTGACGGTCGCGCAGTGGCGGCGGGGACGGCTGGCGCCGAGCTGGTCGTTCCACGTCGGGCTGCTCGTCGCCGGGTGGGGGCTGTTCAACCTGGTGGAGGGCGTGATCGACCACCACGTGCTGCAGCTGCACCACGTCCGCGACGACCTGGGCGGTCCGCTCGCGTGGGACCTGGGGTTCCTCGCGGTGTCGGTGCTGCTCCTGGCGGCCGGGTGGGCGCTGCAGGCGCGCGGTCGTCGCGCCCTGGTGCAGCGCTAGGCCGGGCTCAGTCGTCGTCCTTGTCGGCCCGGCGGCGCAGCAGGCCCATGCCGGGGAGCGCCTCGATGCGCTCGGCGAGGTCCTGCACGGTCTCGAGGATCGCGTGGACGTCGGGGCCGACGGCGTCGAGCTGCTGCAGCAGCGGGAGCACGTCGTCCTGCACGTGGCGCAGCAGCGTCGGCACGGTGTCGATGATCGACACGATGGCGTCGACCTCGGCCGGCGAGATGCTGTCGACGATCTTCTCGGCGATCGGGACGCCCTGTCGCGCAACGGGTTCGACGCTCGACAGCAGCGAGTCCGCACGGTCGACCAGACCGGTGGCGCCGCCCATCGTCCGGTCGGCCTTGGTGGTCACCACGTTGACGCGCTCGACGGTGGCGTCCGACTCGGTCACGACCTCGTCGATGCGGCTGATCACGAGCTGGGCGTGGTCGGCGAGCGCGTCGGCGCGGTCGAGCAGGGCGGACGCCCGCGCCAGCAGGGCGGTGGCCGCGGGGACCAGCGCGAGCGCGCCGGACGCGCTCTCGGCCACCTGGTCGACGGTGCCGGTCACGACCTGCTTGACGCCGGCGGCGGCGCCGAGCAGCTCGGCGGGGGTGGGGAGCAGTCCCACGGTGGTCCTCCTGGACGGGGTGGTCGAGCGGCTCAGCCGGTGGGCGGAGGCGTGGTGGCGGCCGGGTCGGTCGCCGGCGGGGTGGTGGGTGGGGGCGTGGTCGGCGGCGGCGTGCAGCCGGCCGGGGACGAGGTCGGCGCCACCGGTGCGAGGGCGGCCGCGACCTCCTCGGGCGTCGCCAGCGCCGCGAAGCCCTCGCCGAGGGCGAGCTCGACCTGGTTGCCCGGACGCCCGTCGTCGACGAGCACGGCGCCCGGGATGTTGATCGCGACGGTCTGCGCCTGCAGGACGCCCTCGGGGCCGTGCCGCACCTGCGCCGGCTCGGCCACGGCCACGCCGCTGTCGTCGTTGCCGATGCCGGCGACCGCGTAGCCGCGCTGGCCCAGCTGCGCGGCGACGTCGGCCGCCAGCCCCCGGCGCTGGGTGGCGTTCAGCACCTGCACCTGCGTGGCCCCCGGGGCGGCCAGCGTCGACGACGGCGTGGGGCACGTGTTCGAGCCCTCGCCGGCCTGCCCGTCGCCGCCCTGGCCGAAGGGCCACGCCCACCACCCCTGGACGACGCCCGCGCCACCCAGGCCGAGCAGCCCGACGATCAGCACCAGCACGGTGAACGACCACGCCTGCCGCCGCCGGAGGTGCTTGCGCCGCCGTTCGGCGGCGACCCGCGCCTGGTAGCGGTCCTCGTCCTCGTCGGTCCACTCCGGCTCGTCGTCGTAGCCGTCGCCGTCGTCCCACGCGCCGTCGTCGTCGCGGTACGGGTCGTCGCGGGACATCCCGTCGTCCTGGGACCTGTCGCGGTCGCTCCCCCCGGGGCCGGCCACGGCTCAGTCGTCCAGCACCAGGACGCGGGCGTGCAGGACGGGCCGCTGCTGCAGGGCGGCGCGCACGGCGCGGTGCAGGCCGTCCTCGAGGTACAGCCGGCCCTGCCACTCGACCACGTGCGCGAACAGGTCGCCGTAGAACGTGGAGTCCTCCGCGAGCAGCGCGTCGAGGTCGAGCGTGCGCTTGGTGGTGACCAGGTCGGTGAGCCGCACCTGGCGCGGCGGCACCTCCGCCCACTGCTTGGGCGTGATGAGGCCGTGGTCGGGGTACGGACGCCCCTCACCCACCGCCTTGAAGATCACGGGTCCGATCCTAGGCACGGGAGGGCTCCCCGGGCGCGGTTCGCGCCAGTAGCCTGCCGCCGTGACCGAGCCCAGCGGTGCCACGTCCGACCTCGTCCGCACCGTCACCGAGGGGTACGCGACCGACGGCGCCGCCCTCGAGCTCGGCGCGCTCGTGGTCGACGACCGGGGCGTGCCCGAGGCGCAGGTGCGCATCCCGTTGTCGGTGCTGAACCGGCACGGCCTCGTCGCCGGCGCGACCGGCACGGGCAAGACCAAGACGCTGCAGCTGATGGCCGAGCAGCTCTCGGCGCACGGCGTGCCCGTCTTCGTCGCCGACGTGAAGGGCGACCTGTCCGGGCTGGCCGCGCCGGGCGAGGCGAGCGACCGGGTCACCTCCCGCGCCGCCGACGTGGGGCAGACCTGGACGGCCACCGCGTGCCCGGTCGAGTTGTTCTCGTTGGGCGGCAAGGGGTCGGGCGTCCCGGTGCGCGCCACGATCACCTCGTTCGGACCGACGCTGCTCGCGAAGGTGCTCGGGCTCGGCGAGGTGCAGACCTCGTCCCTGGCGCTGGTGTTCCACTTCGCCGACAAGGCGGGGCTGCCCCTGCTCGACCTCAAGGACCTGCGGGCGGTCGTGCAGTACCTCACCTCGGACGAGGGCAAGGGCGACCTCGAGGGGCTCGGCGGCCTCAGCAAGGCGACCGCCGGCGTCATCCTGCGCGAGCTGATCGCGTTCGCCGACGGCGGCGCGGACGAGTTCTTCGGCGAGCCCGAGCTCGACACCGCCGACCTGCTGCGCACCGCCTCCGACGGCCGCGGCATCGTCAGCTGCCTCGAGCTGCCGTCGGTGCAGGACCAGCCGGTGCTGTTCTCGACCTTCCTGATGTGGCTGCTCGCCGACCTGTTCGAGACGCTCCCCGAGGTCGGCGACGTCGACCAGCCCAAGCTGGTGTTCTTCTTCGACGAGGCGCACCTGCTGTTCGACGACGCCAGCGACGCCTTCCTCGACCAGGTCGCGCAGACCGTCCGGCTGATCCGGTCGAAGGGTGTCGGCGTCTTCTTCGTCACCCAGTCGCCCACCGACGTGCCCCGAGAGGTGCTGGCGCAGCTGGGTTCTCGCGTCCAGCACGCGCTGCGCGCGTTCACGCCCGAGGACGCCAAGGCGCTGAAGCGGACGGCCACGACCTACCCGACGTCGTCCTACGACCTCGAGGAGGTGCTGACCTCGCTCGGCACCGGCGAGGCGGTCGTCACGGTCCTGTCCGAGAAGGGTGCGCCCACCCCCGTCGCGTGGACCCGGCTGCGCGCCCCGCAGTCGCTGATGGCCCCCGCGCCGGCCGAGACGCTCGCGGCGATCGTGCAGGCGTCGCCGCTGTCGGCGGAGTACGGGCAGGCGGTCGACCGCGACAGCGCGTACGAGCGGCTCACGGCGAAGCTGGCGCCCCCGCCCGCCCCGGCCCCGCAGGCACCCGCCCCGGGGGAGCCCGCGCCGCCGCCGGAGCGGCGCCGCGAGGAGCCGCCACCGGCCGAGCCCGGCGCGGTCGAGCGGGTGCTCGGGTCGCAGGCCTTCCGCTCGTTCGCGCGCTCGGCCGGCACCGTCCTCGGCCGCGAGATCATGCGGTCGGTCTTCGGGGTCAGGAAGCGCTGATGCCGCGCTCGACGGTGCTCCGCGTGCTGCGGGTGGTCGTCGCGCTGCTCGGCCTGTCGTCCGTGGTCCTCGAGGTGGTCACCCTCGTCGGGCGCGGGACGTTCGTGCCGTCGAACTTCTTCTCGTTCTTCACCATCCAGAGCAACCTGCTCGCCGCGGTGACGCTGCTGCTCGTCGCGACCCGTCCGCCCGCGCCGTGGCTGTCGTGGCTGCGCGGCCTCGCGACGCTGTGCATGGTCGTCACCGGCCTGGTGTTCGCCGTGCTGCTGTCGGGCCTGCCGCAGGACGTGCTCACCGCGGTGCCGTGGGACAACACCGTGCTCCACTACCTCGTCCCCGTCTGGTTCGCGCTCGACTGGGCGGTCGACCCGCCCGCGCCGGCCGTCCCGCTGCGCCGCGCGCTGCTGTGGCTGCTGTACCCGCTCGCGTACGTCACCTACAGCCTCGTCCGCGGCCCGCTGGTCGGCTGGTACCCGTACCCGTTCCTCGACCCGGCGGACGGCGGGTACGGCGCGGTGGCGGTCACCTCGGTCGGCATCGCCGTGCTGGGTGTCCTGCTCGTCCTGCTGCTGACCTGGTGGGACGCCCGTCGAGCGGGCGGGGGGACGACGAAGGCCCCCGACCGGACCGGTCGGGGGCCTCGCGCTGGCGGAGGATAGGGGATTTGAACCCCTGAGAGGTTTCCCTCAACACGCTTTCCAAGCGTGCGCCCTAGGCCACTAGGCGAATCCTCCGCCGACGAGGGTACCGGAGCGGGACGGGTGCTCCGCACCTCGTTCGACTGGCTACACTTGCCCCCGACCCCTCGTGCGGCGTCACCCCGCTGAACTCCCCCAGGGCCGGAAGGCAGCAAGGGTAGGTGGGCTCTGTCGGGTGCACGGGGGGTCCTCGCGTCCCCGCCGCGCGGGTGCCAGGCTGGCCCCATGACCGCGGCCACCACCGTCGTGCTGTTCGGCGCCACCGGCGACCTGTCCAAGCGCAAGCTGCTCCCGGGCCTGCTGCACCTGCACCAGTCCGGCCTCCTCGACGACCTGCGCGTCGTCGCCACCTCGCTCGACGACCTCACCCACGACGAGTTCCTCGAGGTCGCCGAGCAGGCCATCCGCGAGCACAGCAGCCACGACTACGACGAGAACGACTGGCGCGAGCTCGCCAAGCGCACCCAGTGGGTGCCGGGGTCGGCCGGGCCCCGGGCGATCCGCGAGGCCGTCGACCGGGCCGAGGCCGAGCTGGGTGAGGGCGCCCGGCGCCTGCACTACCTGAGCGTGCCCCCCAAGGCCGCCCTGAGCGTGGTGCAGCAGCTGGCCGAGGCCGGCCTGGTCGAGCGCAGCCGCATCATCATGGAGAAGCCGTTCGGCACCGACCTGGCGAGCGCTCGGAACCTGAACGCGAAGCTGCACGCCGTCTTCGACGAGGACCAGATCTTCCGCATCGACCACTTCCTCGGCAAGGAGGCGGCCCAGAACATCCTCGCCTTCCGCTTCGCGAACGGGCTCTTCGAGCCGATCTGGCACCGCAACCACATCGACCACGTGCAGATCGACGTGCCCGAGACGCTCGGCCTCGAGCAGCGTGCCGACTTCTACGAGGCCACCGGCGCCTACCGCGACATGGTCGTCACGCACCTGTTCCAGGTGCTCGCGTTCACCGCGATGGAACCGCCGACAGCGCTGGAGCCGCGGGCGATCAGCGAGGAGAAGAACAAGGTCTTCCGCTCGATGCTGCCGATCCAGCCCACCGACGTCGTGCGCGGGCAGTTCGACGGCTACAAGGACATCCCGGGGGTCGCCCGCGAGTCCGAGACCGAGACCTTCATCGCGCTGAAGTGCTACGTCGACAACTGGCGCTGGGCCGGCGTCCCGTTCTTCCTGCGGACGGGCAAGCAGCTGGCCGAGGGCGCCCGCGTCATCTCGATCGCGTTCAAGGAGCCGCCGCTGTCGATGTTCCCGCCGGGCTCCGGCGTCGGCGACCACGGCCCCGACCACCTGACCTTCGACCTCGCCGACAAGTCGCGGATGTCGTTGTCGTTCTACGGCAAGCGTCCGGGCCCGGGCATGCGGCTCGACAAGCTGAGCATGCAGTTCTCGGTGCAGGAGACCGACTGGGCCGGCTCGGTGCTCGAGGCGTACGAGCGCCTCATCTACGACGCCGCCCGCGGCGACCGGACGCTGTTCACCTCGGCCGAGGGCATCGAGCGGCTCTGGGAGATCTCGCAGCCGCTGCTCGACCAGCCGCCCGTCCCACGCCCGTACAAGCCGGGCAGCTGGGGGCCGAACCAGATCCACCAGCTCGTCGCGCCGTGGGCCTGGCGGCTGCCGTTCGAGCGCCCCTGGCGGGAGAAGAAGCTCTAGAGCGCCAGCGTCATGAACGTGCTGTGCGGGTCCTCCCGGTAGGACCCGAACGGCCCGCACACCTCGAACCCGTGCCGCGCGTAGAGCCGTCGCGCGGGAGCGAAGAAGTCCTGGCTGCCCGTCTCCAGGCTCACCCGCGCGTACCCGCGCTCGCGGGCGGTCTCGAGCAGGTGCTCCAGCAGCGCGGCCGCCACCCCCCGTCCCCGGGACGCGGGTGCGGTGCGCATCGACTTCACCTCGCCCTCACCACCGCCCAGGTCGGCCAGCGCCGCGCAGCCGAGCAGGAGCCCGTCGTCCCGCGCCGTCCAGAAGCTCATGCGGGACGCCGTCAGGGCCTGCGGGTCGAGGGCGTGCACGCTCTCGGGCGGCGACGTCGCGCGCATGTCGGCGAGGTGGCCCTCGAGCAGGGCCAGGACGTCGGGACGCAGCGGGTCGTCGGGCGCGATGAGCACCGGCGCATGGTGCCCGACCGCTGTTACGTGGACGTGTCGTCGCCGCGCAGGAACGCGACCGCCCGTGCCACCTGCTCCTCGGGCGACAGGTCGAGGCCGACGACGACGCCGTCCTCGTCCGGGGCCAGCGGCTCGAGCGTCTCGAGCTGGGTGTCGAGCAGCCGGGCCGGGAAGAAGTGCCCGGCCCGGGTCGACAGCCGCTCCTCGAGGATCGCGCGGTCGCCGTGCAGGTGCACGAAGCGCACGTGCGGCGCGCCGGACCGCAGCAGGTCGCGGTACGACCGCTTCAGCGCCGAGCAGGACAGGACGGACGACCGTCCCCCGGCCTCCTGCTCGCCGACCCAGGACGCCAGCCGCTCCAGCCACGGCCGGCGGTCCTCGTCGGTGAGCGGCGTCCCCGACGCCATCTTGTCGACGTTCGCGCGCGGGTGGTACGCGTCGCCCTCGGCGAACCGCCACCCAGTGACCTCGGCGATCCCCTCGCCGACCGTGGTCTTGCCGCAGCCCGAGACGCCCATGACGACCACGTGGGACGTCGCGCCGTCGGCGCTCACAGCAGCAGGCTCCCGATCAGCGCCAGCACGAAGCCGACGGTGCCGAGCAGGGTCTCCATCACGGTCCAGGTCTTCAGGGTCGTCTTCTCGTCCATCTCCAGGAACCGGCCGACGAGCCAGAACCCCGAGTCGTTCACGTGGGACAGGACGGTCGAGCCGCACGCGATCGCGATGACGATGAAGCACAGGTCGAAGGCGCTGAGCCCGCTGGTCGCCTCGACGGTCGGCGCGATGAGCCCGGCGGTGGTGGTGAGCGCGACGGTCGCGGAGCCCTGTGCGACGCGCAGCGCCGTCGCCACCACGAACGCGGCGACGATGACGGGCAGGCCGGTCGACTCGAGGCTGCCCGCGAGCGCCTCGCCGATGCCGCTGGTGCGCAGCACGCCGCCGAACATGCCGCCGGCGCCGGTGATGAGGATGATCGCGCAGACCGGGCCGAGGGCGCCGTTGACGATCTCCTCGATGCCGGCCTTGTCGTGCCGGCCGCGGCCGAGCACGACCATCGCGACCAGCACCGTGATGAGCAGCGCGACCGGGGTCTGCCCGACCATCTTCAGGACGTTCACCCACGTCGCGTCGCCGTCGACGGCGCCGGCGGTGGCCAGCGTGGAGACGCCGGTGTTGAGGAAGATGAGCACGAGCGGCAGCAGCAGCACGAGCAGCACCGTGCCGAACCGCGGCGGTGCGACCGTGCGCTTGCGCAGGTCGGTGCCGCCGGTGGTGGTGCCCGGCGACGTCCCCTCGACGTCGCGGTCCTGGCCGTCGGCGACGTCGTCGGTGGCGGCGTCGCGACCGCCCAGCCCGGCCGGGACGGGCAGCTCGAGCCGCCGCCCGGTGAAGGTGCCGAACAGGTACGCGCCGACGTACCAGGTGGGCAGGGCCAGCACGAGGCCGACGATCACGAGGAGCCCGATGTCGGCGCCGAGCAGGTCGCCGGCCGCGACCGGGCCGGGGTGCGGCGGGACGAAGGCGTGCATGACGGCGAACGCGCCCGCGGCAGGCAGGGCGTAGGTGAGCACCGACCCGCCGAACCGGCGCGCGACGCTGAAGATGATCGGCAGCATCACGACCAGGCCGGCGTCGAAGAAGATCGGGAAGCCGAACAGCAGCGACGCGACGCCGAGCGCGAACGGTGCCCGCTTCTCGCCGAACCTGTTGATGAGCGTGTCGGCCAGCACCTGGGCGCCGCCGGTGATTTCGAGCAGCCGACCGATCATCGCGCCGAAGCCCACCAGCAGCGCGACGGTCGCCAGCGTGGTGCCGAAGCCGCCGAGCAGGGTCGGCACGATGTCGGCGAACGGGATCCGCGTCGCGAGCGCCGTCAGCAGGCTGACGAGCACGAGCGCGACGAACGCGTGCAGCTTGAACCGCAGGATCAGGGTGAGCAGCACCAGGACGGCGGCCAGCGCGATGAGCAGCAGCGGCACCGTCCCGTAGGCCGGTTCGATGGCTTCCACGGGTCCTCCCGGGGTCGGTGTCCGCCCACGGCGGCGGCGTCGCCCCACCCTGGCACCGCGGGCACCCGCAGGCACCCCCACGCGCCGGACGACGGCCTGCCGCTGCGTCGGACCCGGCGGTTAGGGTCGGGGCCGTGACGCAGGCCCTGTACCGCCGCTACCGCCCCGAGTCGTTCGCGGACGTGATCGGGCAGGAGCACGTCACCGCGCCGCTGCTCGCCGCGCTCGGGGCCGGCAAGGTCAACCACGCGTACCTGTTCTCCGGCCCGCGCGGCTGCGGCAAGACCACCTCGGCCCGCATCCTCGCCCGCTGCCTGAACTGCGCCGAGGGCCCGACGCCCACGCCGTGCGGCACCTGCGCGTCCTGCGTCGAGCTCGCCCGCGGGGGCTCCGGCAGCCTCGACGTCGTCGAGATCGACGCCGCGAGCCACGGCGGCGTCGACGACGCCCGCGAGCTGCGCGAGCGGGCCACCATCGGCCCCGCCCGCGACCGGTTCAAGGTCTACATCATCGACGAGGCGCACATGGTGACGCCGGCAGGCTTCAACGCCCTGCTGAAGCTGGTCGAGGAGCCGCCCGACTACGTGAAGTTCGTCTTCGCCACCACCGAGCCCGACAAGGTGCTGCAGACCATCCGGTCCCGCACCCACCACTACTCGTTCCGGCTGGTGCCGCCCGACACGCTCTCCTCCTACCTCGAGCAGCTGTGCGCCGACGAGGGGGTCACCGTCGCCAAGGGCGTGCTCCCGCTGGTCGTGCGCGCGGGCGCCGGGTCGGTGCGCGACTCGCTGTCGGTGCTCGACCAGCTCATCGCCGGGTCGGGCCCCGAGGGCGTCGACTACCCGCTGGCGGTCTCGCTGCTCGGCTACACCGACGCAGCCCTGCTCGACGAGGTGGTCTCCGCGCTCGGCCAGGCCGACGGCGCCGCGCTGTTCGGGGTCGTCGACCGGGTGGTGCAGTCCGGGCACGACCCCCGCCAGTTCGTCACCGACCTGCTGGAGCGGCTGCGCGACCTGATCGTGCTGCAGGCGATGGGCGAGGCGGCGCACGGCGTGCTGCGCGCCGTGCCGCAGGACCAGCTCGACCGGATGCGGACGCAGAGCACCTACCTCGGGGCCGGCGAGCTGTCCCGGGCCGCCGACGTGGTGAACGCCGCGCTCACCGAGATGGTCGGCGCCTCCAGCCCCCGCATGCACCTCGAGCTGCTGTGCGCCCGGCTGCTGCTGCCGTCGGCCGACGCGGGCGAGGGCGGCCTCGGTGCCCGCCTCGACCGGATCGAGCGTCGGCTGGGGGCGGGTGCGCCCGGCCCGGTGGCGACGCCCGCGCGGCCGACCGCCGGGACCGCACCCGCGCGGCCGGTGGCCGCGACCCCGGTGGCTGCCCCGTCGTCCGCACCGGCTGCGGCGCGGACGGAGCAGCCGGCTCCCGAGCGGTCGGCTCCCGAGCGGCCGGCCGCCGAGCGACCTGCTCCCGAACGACCCGCCGAGCAGGCACCCGCTGCCGAGCAGGCACCCGCGGCCGAGCAGGTGCCTGCGGCCGAGCGGCGTCCGACGCCGGAGCCCGACCCGGGCGCTGCGGCCGAGGCCCAGCCGGGCGCGCTCGACACCGACGCGATGCGGCGGATGTGGCCCGACCTGCTGCGCCAGGTGCAGGGCATGAAGCGCTCGACCTGGATGATCATCAGCGCCAACGCCCAGGTGCACGAGCTGTCCGGTGGCGTGCTGCGGCTGGCCTTCTCGAACCAGGGCACCGCCCGCGGCTTCGGCAACGGCCAGCACGCCGAGGTGGTCTCGGCCGCCGTCGAGCAGCTGCTCGGCGTCAAGGTGCGGGTCGAGGCGGTCGAGGGCGCGGCCTCCGCACCGCCTGCCCGGGCCGCGACCCCACCCGCGTCCGCACCTCCCGCTGCCGCGCGTCCCCCGGCCGAGCGCCCGCAGCCCGAGCGCCCGCAGGCGGCGCCCGAGCGCCGACCGGCCGAGCGCCCGC
>NZ_BAAHAF010000057.1:0-26914 GCF_054777815.1 Angustibacter speluncae
GCCGGCACGGCCGGCGCGGAGGCCGCGCCCCCACCGCCGCCCGCGCGCCCGGGCACGGTCAGGCGCTGGCCCTCGCGGATGAACCCGCGGGCGTCGAGGCCGTTCGCTGCGCGCAGGGCGGCCACGGTGGTGCCGGTGCGCAGGGCGATGTGCCCGAGTGTGTCGCCGCGCCGCACCACGTAGGTGGATGCGGGCGCCGCGGCGGCCGGCGCGGCGGTGGCCGCCGCCGCACCCGGCACGACCAGCGTCTGGCCCTCGCGGATGAACCCCCGGGCGTCGAGGCCGTTCGCCTGCAGCAGGGAGGCCTGGCTCACGCCGAGCCGCAGCGCGATGTGCCCGACGGTGTCGCCCCGCTTCACCGTGTAGGTGGTCTGCGCCCGCACCGGGGCCGCGAGGGCGACCACGGCGGGTGCCGGTGCCGCCACGGCCACCCGGGGGGCGGCGGCGCGGGGCCGCTCGGTCCGCTGCTCGGGGGCCGCGTCGGCGGCGACGGCCGGGACGGCCTGCAGCGCGCAGGAGCCGAGGGCCGCGGCGACGACGGCCGTGGTGGTGCGGGTGCGGGGTCGGGGCGACATCGGGGGTCCTCACGGGTTCGGCGCGCCGTGGTGGCGCGGTCGGGCCTGCGACGGGTGCGACGACAGGGGCTGGAGTCACGCGTGTGACTCGTGTGACCGAAGTGAAGATACAGGGCTTGATGCCGTTTGCTGGAAGTTGCAGTCGTGTAATTCGTCCTCCCGGGGTGGTCGGGGGCGTCACGGGCCGCGCGCGGTCGCGGCCCGCGACCGCGCTCGTGCGTCCGGGTGACCGGGCCCCGCGGCCCGTGCGTCCGGACGGGGTGGCAGGCTGGACGCGTGAGCGAGGACGGCAGCAGGGACGGCGGCCGGGACGGCAGCAGGGACGAGGGCGGCGACAGCGCGCTGCGCGCGGTCGACGAGCTGGTCGGCCGCTGGCTGACCGTGCCCGACGTCGCCGAGGTGCTCGGCTGCGACGTCACCCGGGTGCGCTCGCTGCTCGACGACCGGCAGCTGGTGGCCGTGCGCCGCGGGCGCCCGCGCGTGCTGTCGGTGCCCGCCGCGCTGGTCGAGCCGGAGCCGCTGCCCGGCCTGGCCGGGACGCTCACGGTGCTGTCCGACACCGGGCACGACGACCTGGAGGCGCTGCGCTGGCTGTTCACCCCCGAGGAGACCCTGGGCGAGTCGCCGGTGGCGCACCTGCGCGCCGGCCACAAGGCCCAGGTGCGGCGGCTGGCGCAGGCGCTCGCGTTCTGACCGCGGGCCGGGGCTACGCGGCGGTCCGCGCCACCGCGGCGGCCACCGCCCGGGCCCGGCCCGCGCGGCCGACCACGACCCGCCGCTGCAGCACGGGGTACCCCTCGGCGACCACCCGGTCGAGGATCGACCGGTAGAGCTCGAAGGCCGCCCGCACACCCGGACGGACCCGGCGGTCGAGCAGCGCGATGCCCGGCTCGGCGTCGCGGTACAGCCCGCGGCACCGCTCGATCTCCAGGTCGACCAGCTCGCGCAGGCCCGCCGGCACGGTGCGGGCGACGCGCGCCTGCTGCAGGTCCTCGAGGGTGAGCCCGCAGCGGGCCAGGTCCTCCTCGGGCAGGTAGAGCCGGCCGCGGACGAGGTCCTCGCCGACGTCCCGGACGAAGTTCGTCAGCTGGAACGCCTCGCCGAGCAGCGCGGCGAACGGGTCGGCCTCCTCGCGCGGGACGTCCGGGCGGGTGCCGAGCACCGGCAGCATCAGCTGGCCGACGGCGCGCGCGGAGCCGGCCATGTACCGCTGCAGGTCGGCGTAGGAGGGGTACCGGGCCACGTCGAGGTCGTCGAGCATCGACGCGCAGAACCGCTCGACCAGCACCTCGTCGACGTCGAACCGGTCGCGCAGCGCGAGCAGCGCCCGCACCGACGGGTCGTCCGAGACGCCGGTGCGCCAGGACGCCCGGGTGGCGTCGACCCAGTCGCGCAGCTCGGCCGGGTCGGGCTGCGGCACGGCGTCGACGAGCTCGTCGGCGGTGCGGAAGAACCCGTACAGCGCCCACACCCACGGCCGGCGGTCGGCGGGCAGCAGCCAGGTCGCGAGGTAGTAGCTGCGGCCGTGCAGCGCGTGCAGCCGCCGGCACGCCTCCAGGTCGGCGCGCAGGGCGGGGTCGGTGACGCCCGCGGCGTCCAGGCTCGCGGTGACGCGGTCGGCGGCGAACCGCTCGCGCCGCGTGGCCGGGGCCGGGGCGAGGTCGGACGTCGACGTGGTCACGGCCACGCCCGCGAGCGGTAGGACGGGTCGGGGCCGGTGACCCGCTCGGCCGCGAGCCGGCCGCTGATGAGCACCATCGGCACGCCGACGCCCGGCGTCGTGCCCGAGCCGGCGAGCACCACGTTGTCGCCCCACCGGTTGGACGGGCGGAACGGCCCGGTCTGGCCGAAGGTGTGCGCGAGCGCGAACGGCGTGCCGCCCTCCATCCCGCGGTCGAGCCACCCGACCGGGGTGGTGACGTGGTCGACCTCCAGGCCCTCGCCGATCTCGGCGTGGCCGCGGTCGCGCAGCGTCCCGAGCACGTGCTCGCGGTAGGCCGGCTCGATCGCGGCCCAGTCGAGCGGGTCGCGGTGCGCCAGGTGGGGCGTCGGCGCGAGCACCGAGTACGCGTGCCGGCCCTCGGGCGCCAGGCCGGGGTCGCTCGAGCTGGGGACGCTCACCAGCAGGCTCGGGTCGCTCATCAGCCGACCGCCGACGAGCTCGTCGAAGGTCTGCTCCCACGCGTGGCCGAACGAGATCGTGTGGTGGCGCATGCCGTCGGGCCCGGCGGGGGACCCGGTGCCGCCGGCGAGCAGCAGCCAGCAGCTCGGGCTGAGCCGCGGCGTGCGCCGCAGCGGGTCGTCGAGCAGCTCGCGCCGGGCGACCGGCAGGTCGGTGGTGACGACGAGGGCGTCGAGCGGGACGCGCTCGCCGTCGGCGGTCACCACCGCGGTGGCGCGCCCGCCGGTGCGCTCGACCGAGGCCACCTCGGTGCCGAGCCGGATCGTCACGCCGTGCGCCCGCGCGGCGTCGGCCATCGCGACCGGGACGGCGTGGATGCCGCCCTTCGGGAACCAGACGCCGGCGACGGTGTCCATGTAGGCGATGACGGCGTACAGGGCCAGGGCCTTCTGCGGCGCCACGCCCGCGTACAGCGACTGGAACGAGAACAGCCGCCGCGTCCGGTCGTCCTTGAGGAACGACCCGACCGCCGGCGCCAGCCTGCGCATCCCTCCCATCGCGACGAGCCGCGCCATCGACCGGGCGGCGCCCGGGCCGGCGAGCAGGCTGAGGGGGGAGTCCATGTTGTGGTCGATGAAGTGCCGCATCTCGAGCCGGTACAGCTCGGCGACGTGGTCGACGAACCGGAGGTACCCGGCCGCCTCGTCCGGGCCGCAGAGCTCCTCGATCGCCTGCGCCATCCGACCGACGTCGGTGTGCGCGTCGAGGTGCGAGCCGTCGGCGAAGCGCGCCTGGTACGAGGGGTCGATCGGCTCCAGCGGCAGCCGGGCGGTGCGCTCCTCGCCGACCGCCGCGAAGGCGTCGTCGAGCAGCTCGGGCACGGTCAGCACGGTCGGGCCGGTGTCGATGCGGTAGGTGCCCGCCCCGGTGGTGACCTCCAGCTGCCCCGCGCGCCCGCCGACGCGGTCCGAAGCCTCGAGCACGGTGACCTCGCGGCCGGCTCCGGCCAGGTGCAGCGCCGCGCTCAGCCCGGACAGGCCGGCGCCCACGACGACGACGCGGTCGGTGCGGCCGCGGACCGTGCCGCCGCTCACGAGGCCCTCCGGGTGGCCGTGCCGACCAGCCGCGCGAGGGCGGGCCCGGCCGGTGGCGGGAGGGTCAGGTCGTCGAGCGCGCGCAGGGCGTCGTCGGCGAGGGCGCCGATGCGGCGCTCGACCTCGGCGAGCGCGCCCGTGGCGACGAGCACCTCGCGCACCCGCTCGACGCCGCGGGGGTCGAGCGCGGGGTCGCCGACGTGCGCGTCGAGCACCGCGTGCTGGCCCGGGGACGCGGCCGCGCGGGCGAGCGCGAGCAGGACGGTGCGCTTGCCCTCGCGCACATCGTCGCCGGACGGCTTGCCGGTGACGTCGGGGTCGCCGAACACGCCGAGCACGTCGTCGCGCAGCTGGAACGCCTCGCCGACGGCCGCGGCGTAGCGCGACAGGCCCGCCAGCAGGTGGTCGTCGGCCCCGGCGAGCCGGGCACCGAGGTGCAGCGGGTGCTCGACCGTGTACTGCACCGTCTTGAACCGGATCACGCGCCGCGCCCGCTCGAGCTGCGCGGCCGGGTCGTCGGCCGGCTGCGCCTGCACCACGACGTCGAGGAACTGCCCGCCCACGAGCTGGGTGGCCATCCGGTCGTAGACCGCGCGACCGGCCTCGCGGCGCGCCCGCGGCAGGTCGGCGGACGCGTCGGCGAGCAGCTCGGCGCTCCACGCGAGGCACAGGTCGCCGGCGAGCACCGCGCCCGCCTCGCCGAACCGGTCGGCGACGTCGTCCCAGCCGCTCGCGCGGTGCTCGGCGGCGAGCCGGCGGTGCGCCGCCGGCAGGCCGCGCCGGGTGTCGGAGCCGTCGATCAGGTCGTCGTGCAGCAGCGCCGCCGCCTGGAACAGCTCGAGCGCCGCCCCCGCCCGGACCGCGCGCTCGTCGTCGTCGGCCCCCGCGGCGCGCCAGCCCCAGTAGCAGAACGCCGCACGCAGCCGCTTGCCGCCGGACAGCAGGTCGACCACCGCGTCGAGCAGGCTCGAGCAGGACGGGTCGACCTCGGCGAGCAGCCCGCGCTGGTGCTCGAGCACCCGGTCGAGGACGCCCTGCACGCGCGCCGGCAGGTCGGTCGCGCCGGGTGCGTCGAGGTGTGCCGTGGCCGGTGCGGGGGAGGGGGCCGGTCGGGGCGGTGCGTCCACCTGCTGATCCTGCCAAACCCGGGACGACCCCGCCCGAGGTGGTCCCGCGCCGGTGCAGGCGGGCCGTATCCTCCGTTAGGCATGCCTACCCTGATGCGAGCTCCCTGGTGGCGGACGGCCGTGGTCGCCGCCTGCCTCGTGCTGCTCGCGCTCGCCGTGGTCGAGAGCATCGCGCTCGGCACCCGGCAGATCCCGTTCGGCACCGTCCTGGACGCGCTGACCGACCCCGTGACCGGGAACAACGACCACGTCTACGTCCGCGACACCCGGGTGCCGCGGACGGTCGTCGGCCTCGTGGCGGGCGTCGCGCTCGGCGTCGCCGGCGCGCTGATGCAGGGCGTCACCCGCAACCCGATCGCCGACCCCGGCCTGCTCGGCGTCAACGCCGGGGCCGGCCTGGCCGTGGTCGTGGCGATCTGGGGCCTCGGCCTGACCGCGCCGACCGGGTACCTGTGGTTCGCCTTCCTCGGGGCGGCGGCCGCCGCCGTGCTCGTGCACGGGGTGGCCTCGCTCGGCTGGGAGGGCGTCACGCCGGTGAAGCTGGCGCTGGTCGGCGCGGCCCTGACCGCCGTCGCCACCTCGCTGGTGACGCTGGTGCTGCTGCGCGACCAGCGCACCCTCGACGAGTTCCGGCTCTGGCAGGTCGGCACGCTGCTCGGCCGCCCGGTCTCGCTCGCGCTGCTGCTGCTGCCGTTCGTCGTCGTCGGCGTCCTGCTGGCGCTCGCCTCGACGCCCGCGCTCAACCTGCTGGCCCTCGGCGACGACGTCGCGCGCGGGCTCGGCCAGCACCTCGCCGTCGGGCGCGGGCTCGTGCTGGCGTCCGTGGTGCTGCTCTGCGGCGCGGCGACCGCGCTGGTGGGGCCGATCGCGTTCGTCGGCCTGGTCGTCCCGCACGTCGCCCGCTTCCTGGTCGGGCCCGACTACCGGTGGCTCGTGCCCCTGTCCGCGCTGCTCGGCCCCGCGCTGCTGCTCGCCGGCGACGTCGTCGGGCGCCTCGTGGCGCGGCCGGCCGAGGTCGAGGCCGGGCTGGTCGTCGCGGTCGTCGGCGCGCCGGTCCTGGTGCTGCTGGTCCGCACCTCGAAGCAGGTGGCGTCGTGAGCGCCCGCCCGGCCGTCCTGACCGACGGCCCGCCCCCGGCTGCGGCCGAGCCGGACCCGCGCGCCCTGGCCGCCGAGGGCGTGCGCCGCACGCACCGGCGCGCCCGACGCCGCGGGACCGTCGTGGTCGCGGTGCTCGTCGGCCTGCTGACGGTGCTCGCCGTCCTCGCCCTGGTCGTCGACCAGACCCGGCTGACGCCGCTGGAGGCGGTGCGCACCGCGCTGTGGCTCGACGACGAGGGCAGGTTCGCGGTGCGCGTGCTGCGGCTGCCGCGGCTGCTCGAGGGGCTGCTCGTCGGTCTCGGCCTGGGCGCGGCGGGTGCGCTGTTCCAGTCGGTGCTGCGCAACCCGCTCGCGAGCCCGGACGTCATCGGCGTCACCCAGGGGGCCAGCGTCGGCGCGGTCACCGCCGTGCTGCTGCTCGGCACCACGGGGGCGCTGCTGCCGCTGATGGCGCTCGCCGGCGGCGTCGTGGTCGGCGCCGTGCTGTACCTGGTGTCGTGGCGCGCGGGCCTGTCGGGCCACCGCTTCGTGCTGTCGGGCATCGGGGTCGCCTACCTGGCCACGAGCTTCACGGGGTACGTCTTCACCCGCGCCCAGGTGCGCGACGCCCAGGTCGCCCTGCAGTGGCTCAGCGGCAACCTGGCCCAGGCCTCGTGGGAGGCCGTCGCCCAGCTCGCGCTCGCCCTGGCCGTCCTGCTGCCGCTCACCGCCGCCGTCGGCGCCCGGCTCGAGGTGCTGCTGCTCGGCGACGACGCCTCCCGCGCCCTCGGGCTGCGCACCGAGCGGGTGCGCCTCGCGGTCGTGGCGCTCGGCGTGCTGCTCGCCTCGTTCGCCACCGCGGCCGCCGGACCGGTCGCGTTCGTCGCCCTGGTCGCGGCGCCGGTCGCGCGGCGGCTGCGCCGCGACGGCACCGCGGCGCTGCTCACCTCGGCGCTGGTCGGCGGCGTGCTCGTCGTCACCGCCGACCTGGTCGCCCAGTACGTGCTGCGCCTCGACCAGCCGGTGCCCGTCGGGATCGTCACCGGCGTCATCGGCGGCCCGTACCTGATCTGGCTGCTCGCCACCCGGCGCCGCACCACGGAGGACCGATGACCGCACCCGCCACCGACCGCCCCGCGCCCGACCCGCTCGACGGGCACGTGCCGCGGCTGCGCGCCCGCGCGCTGACCCTCGCCTACGACGGGGCACCCGTCGTGCACGGGGTCGACCTCGACGTGCGCCCCGGGCAGGTCACCTGCGTCGTCGGCGCCAACGGGTGCGGCAAGTCCACCCTGCTGCGCGGCCTCGGACGGCTCCTGCGCCCGGTCGCGGGCACCGTCGAGCTCGACGGCAGCGACATCCGCGGCCTACCCACGCGCAAGGTCGCCGAGGTGGTGGGGCTGCTGCCGCAGCAGCCGGTCGCGCCCGAGGGCATCACCGTCGCCGACCTGGTCGCCCGTGGCCGCTACCCGCACCAGGGGCTGTTCGCCCGGGCGGGCGCCGGCGACCGCGAGGTGGTCGCGTCCGCGCTCGCCGCCACCGACACCCACACCCTGGCCGGACGACGCGTCGACGAGCTGAGCGGCGGTCAGCGGCAACGGGTCTGGATCGCGATGGTGCTCGCCCAGGCGCCCCGCGTCATGCTGCTCGACGAGCCGACCACCTACCTCGACATCGCCCACCAGGTCGACGTGCTCGACCTGCTGGACGGCCTCAACCACGAGCACGGCACGACCGTCGTGATGGTGCTGCACGACCTGAACCTGGCGGCCCGGTACGCCCACCACCTCGTGGTCATGCACCGCGGCCGGGTGCTGGTCGAGGGGGCGCCGGCCGACGTCCTGACGCCCGAGGTCGTCGCCGAGGCGTTCGGGCTGCGCTGCCGGGTCGTGCCCGACCCGGTCACCGGCACCCCGCTCGTCATCCCGGAGGCCGGGTCCCGCCGCACCCCCGGGTAAGGTTAGGCTGCACTTACCCGCGGCGAGGGCCGCGGGACCACAGCACCCCTGGAGCGACCGTGCGACCCACCCCGACCCGACGCGGCCTGCTGGCCGCGCCCGCCGCGATCGTGCTCGCCGCCGCCCTGGCGGCGTGCGGCGGCTCGGACACCCCCGACGGCGGCACGACCGGCGCGGCCGGCGGCGACGACGCCTTCGAGGCCGTCACCCTCGAGCACGCGTTCGGCGAGGCCGAGATCACCGAGCGCCCGCTGCGCGTCGTCACCTGGGGCTGGGGCAGCACCGACGCCGCCATCGCGCTCGGCGTCGTGCCCGTCGGCATCCCGAAGATGGTCTACGGCGCCGACGAGGAGGGGTACATGCCCTGGACCAAGGAGGCGCTCGACGAGGCCGGCGGCGAGATGCCCACCCTGCTGCCGGACGAGGGCGCACCGCCGTTCGAGCAGATCGACGAGCTCGAGCCCGACGTGATCCTGGCGCAGTACTCGGGCATCACCGAGGCCGACTACGACAAGCTGGCGCAGATCGCGCCGACCGTGGCCTACCCCGACCAGCCCTGGTCGACCCCGTGGCGCGAGGTGGTCTCGACGACCGGCCAGGCGCTGGGCCTGACGGCAGAGGCCGACGAGCTGCTCGAGGGCATCGAGGCCGAGGTGGCCGACGCCGCCGCCGCGCACCCGCAGTTCGAGGGGAAGTCGATCGCGGCGGTCGCCTTCGACCCGACCACCTACTACGTCTACACGCCGGCCGACCCGCGGGTGGAGTTCCTCGAGGACCTCGGCTTCACGGTGGCGTCCAGCGTCTCCGAGCTCGACACGGGCGAGGCGACCTTCTACTACACGCTCTCCGGCGAGCTCGTCGACGGGCTGACGTCGGACGTGCTGCTGTCGTACTCGGAGACCGAGGAGGACGTGCAGCGGCAGCAGTCGGCGCCCGAGCTGCAGACGATGGAGCAGTTCCGGGCGGGCACGGTCGCGTTCGTGGTCGGGGAGTCGGTCATCTCGTCGGTCTCGCCGCCGACCGCGCTGTCGCTGACCTGGGGCCTGGACGAGTTCGTCGCCGCGCTCGCCGAGGCCGTCGCCGCGGCGGGCTGACCAGCACAGAGGGCGGGTCGCGGCGCCGTAGGCTGGGCGCCATGGCTCCGCGACCCGCCACCCCCGTGGCACCGCAGGTGCGGCCGGCGACGAGCGCCGAGGCGCGGCGCGTCACCGTCACCGGCACCGGACTCGCCTCGGCGGCACCCGACGACGCGGTCGCGCGGCTGCTCGCCGACGTGCTGCGCCGTGCGGCNNNGACGAGGCCGTGGCCGCCGCGCAGCAGTGCGTCGACCGCCTGCGCGCGGCCGCACGCGGGGTCGACCCCGCGCTCGCGGTGGAGTCGACCTCGCTGTCGCTGCACGCCGACGAGATCTGGTCGACCGACCCGTCGACCGGCCAGAACACCAGGCACCGCAACGGTTTCCGCGCCGGCCACGGGCTGACCGTCCGCATCGCCGACGTCGGCGTGCTCGGCGCCGTCCTGACGGCCGTGCTCGCAGCGGCGGGCGACGACCTCGCGCTCGACGGGGTCGACCACTCGGTCGCCGACCCGTCCGGCCTGCGCGAGCTGGCGCGCTCGCGTGCCTGGGACGACGCGCGCACCCGCGCCACCCAGCACGCGGCAGCAGCCGCTGCCGGGCTCGGCGAGGTGCTGGAGGTCGTCGAGGACGGCAGCGGTGCCGGCGGCCCGCGCCCGCTGCTGGCGGCGCGCTTCGCCGCCGCGGCCGCCGAGCTCGCCGTCGAGCTGGGGGCGGCCGAGGTGCTGGTGCACGTGCACGTGACCTGGGCGCTCGTCTGAGGCGTGGGCACCGATCGCAGGGACGGGCAGCGCTCCTGGTCCGACCAGCACGACGGCCTGGCGGCCTCGTCGTTCGTCGCGGGTTGGCTCCGGGGCGTCGACCTGCTCGCCGCACCGCTCGTGCGGGCGCGGGTGCACCCGGACGCCGTCACCGTCGCCGGGGTGCTCGTCGTCGTCGGTGCCGTCGTCGCGGCGGCGACGGGCCGGCCCGTCGTCGCCGGCCTCCTGGTGCTCCTGTCCGGCCTCGTCGACGGCCTCGACGGCGCCGTCGCCCGGCTCGGCGGGCGGGGGACCGCGCACGGTGCCGCGCTCGACCGCACCGCGGACCGACTGGGGGAGAGCGGGTTCGCCGCCGCGCTGGTACTGGCCGGGGCGCCCTGGCCGGTGGCGCTCGGGGCGCTCGCGCTGGCCTGGGCCTCCGGCGCCACCCGCAGCGCGCGCCGGCGCGGCGGCCGGGAGGGCCTGCCCGCGACCGTGGGCGAGCGTCCGACCCGGGTGCTCGTCGTCGGGATGTTCGTGCTGGCCTCGGGCGTCGTCGACGACCCGGCCTGGGCCGCCGGTGGCGCGTGGGTGTGGCTCGCGGTCGGGCTGGTCGCGCTCGGGCAGCTCGCGGTGGCTGCCCGCCGCCGCTGAGGCGGGTCAGGCGCGGCCGACGAGCCCGCTGACGACCTCGGCCGACATGCCGACCATGGGCAGGCCGCCACCCGGGTGCGACGACCCGCCGACGAGGTACAGCCCCCTCACCGGGCCGACGTTGGCGGGGCGCCGCAGCGGCCCGAGCGCGCCGTGCGTGGCGCTGCCGTAGATCGAGCCGCCGACGTCGCCCGCCCGCCGGGCCAGGTCGGCGGGCGACTGCCAGGCGCGGGTGACGACGCGGTCGCGCACGTCGGTGCCGCGCTCGGCCAGGACGGCGAGCACCCGGTCGGCGTAGGCGTTCGCCAGACCCTCGGCGTCCCAGTCGATCCCGAGGTCGGGACGGTCGGGCCGGTGCGGTGGCGCGTTCACCAGCACGCTGAGCGCCTCGTGGTCGTCGGGGGCGTCGCCGCCCCGGTGCAGGTACAGCGTCGGGTCGGCGACCGGGCGGGGCCGGCCCTGGTGGGTTCCCGTGCCGAACAGCGCGTCGAACTCGGCGTCGTAGTCGGGGCCGAACAGCACGTTGTGCCGGTCGAGGCCGGCGGTGGCGCCCCGGAGCCCGAGCAGGAGCAGGAAGCCCGACGACGACGGCGGCTGCCGGCGCAGCGTGGCCAGCTCGCGACCGGCGCGGCGGCCCGGCAGCAGGTCGCGGTAGAGCACGTGCGCGTCGAGGGCCGACACCACGACGTCGGCGGGCACCGCGGTGCCGTCGGTGAGCCGGACGCCCTGCACCGCACCGCCCTCGACGAGCACCTCGGCGACCTCGGCACCGGTGCGCAGGTCGGCCCCGAGCAGCCGTGCGCGCCGGGCGGTCTCGACGGCGAGCCGGTGGATGCCGCCGGTGACCGCCCACGCGCCGAACGCCTGCTCGACGTAGGGCACCGCCGCGAGGGCCGCCGGCGCCCGGCGGGGGTCGGAGCCGGAGTAGGTGGCGTACCGGTCGAGCAGCGTGCGCAGGTGCGGCTCGCGCAGGTACTGCTCGCCGAGGCCCCGCAGCGAGCGGTGCGGCGCCACCGTCCGCAGCGCACCGGGGCCGCGCGCCAGCGAGGGCACCGCCCGCAGCCCGCGCAGCGGCGCCGCGAGGAAGGTGTCGCGGGTGCCCTGCCAGATCTCGCCGCCGCGGGCGAGCAGCGCCAGCCACTGCTCGCCGGCGCCGGGGCCGAGCGCGTCGTCGAGCGCGGCGCCGATGCGGGCGCGGGAGGCGTTCGGCATGTCGAGGGTCGTGCCGTCGGCGAAGGTGTAGCGGCAGACGGGGTCGACCGGCACCAGCTCGAGGCACTCCTCGAGGGCCGGGCCGGTGGTGGCGAACAGGTCGCGGTAGACCGCGGGCAGCGTCACCAGCGTGGGGCCGAGGTCGAAGGTGAACCCGTCGACCTCGCGGCGCGCGGCCTTGCCGCCCACCTCGTCGGAGCGCTCGAGCAGCACGACGTCGTGCCGGGCGGCGCGCAGCCGCACGGCGGTGGCCAGCCCCGCCATGCCGCCGCCGACGACGACCACGCGCGCCATCAGAGACCGCGCCCCTTCCAGGTGAGCGAGCCGGCGCGGCGTCCGCGCCACGACCGCACGACGAGCAGCGACCACGCGGTGATCGACGCGGGGTGCGACCAGGCGTCGAGCACCCGTCCGCCCGTGCGGTGCGCGACGAGCGCCCTCCCGATCACCGCGGCAGCGTAACCGGCTGCCCCCCAGCGCGATCCACGCAGGGCGGCGGCCGCGGGCAGCACGTAGGTGACGGCGGCCGCCGTGACGAGCGCGGCGGCGCCGACCGGGTGGCCGGTGGCCGACCACAGCGACTTCGACCAGCCCTCGACCAGGTCGGCGCGGTCGTCGTACATGCGGCAGGTGGCGAGGCGGGTGCCGTCGGCGACGCCCCCTCGTCCGCCCGCGGCCTTGACCCGGCGCACCAGCGCGACGTCGTCGAGCACCTCGGCGCGGATCGCGGCGTGGCCGCCGGCACGGCGGTAGGCGGCCGCGTCGACCGCCAGCAGCTGCCCGTTGGCGGCGCTCAGGGACGGGCGCGGCGTGCGCTCGGCGAGCCGCAGCGGCAGCAGGCTCGCCCACGACCACTGCAGCAGCGGCTGCACCAGCCGCTCGGCCGGCGTGACGGCGACCTGGCGCGGGTACGGGCTCACCAGGTCGAGACCCTGCGTGCGCAGCAGCCCGACGGTCGCCGCGAGGGCGTGCGGTGCGAGCCGCACGTCGGCGTCGACGAAGAGCAGCACGTCGCCGGTGGCCTCGGCCGCAAGCCGGTCGCAGGCGGCGGCCTTGCCGAGCCAGCCGGCCCGCGGGCCGGTGCCCGCCAGCACCCGCAGCCGGGCGTCGAGCGCGGCGGCCCGGTCGAGCACGGCCCGGGTGCCGTCGGTGCTGGCGTCGTCGAGCACCAGCACCTCGAGGTCGGCGACGCCGGTCTGGCCGCGCAGGTCGGCGAGCAGACCGCCGACGTGCCGCTCCTCGTCGCGGGCGGGGACGAGCACGCTCACCCGCTCGCGCACGGGCGCGGGCGCGTCGTCGGGACGTCGCAGCAGCGCCAGGTTCACCGCCGAGTGGGCCGTGACCGCGGCGGCCGCCAGCGTGCCGACCCGCACCAGGGTGCGCGCGGCTGCCCGCGCCGTCACGCGCCCGCTCGTGCGGTGCGGGCCGCCCGCAGCGTGCGCACCAGCGCGGGCGCGACGACCGGCGCCATCACGACCAGGCCCCAGGCCGCGGCGGCGGGGCGGTCGAGCCAGACGGTGAGCGCGACGGCGGAGCCGATCCAGGTCCAGCCCGCGACGAGCGCCGGACCGGGGTCGAGCCCGTCCGTCGACGACGGCGGCACCACCCGCTGGAGCACGGCGGCGACGACGAGCCCGCCCAGCAGCCAGCCGGCCAGGTTGGTCAGCGGGATGCCCTCGACGCCCGGCAGGTGCGGCGACGGGAACGCCCAGACCCAGTGGCCGGCGTCGACCATCTGCGGGTCGAGGTACAGGTCCCAGCCGGCCAGGCCCACCGCGGTCATCGGCACGACGAGCGCGGGGACGCGGGCGCAGGTGACGCGGGCGGCCAGCAGCAGCGGGTAGGCGAGCATCGTCCACGCGAGCGGCACCAGCAGCGGCACGCCGAGCAGCTCCGGACCCAGGGTGCCGGTGTACTCGTAGCGGCCGAACGGGTAGCCGGTGCGCACCCCGACGGCCTCGAGCAGCAGGGTGGTGACGCCGACCCCGACCAGCACGGCGAGCGCCGTGCGGGCGCCGAAGACGACGGCCGCGTGGGCGAGGGCGGCCGCGACGGTCACCAGCACGGTGGCGATCGTCAGCAGCCGCAGGCCTTCGCCGTCGAGCAGCGGGTACGGCACCTGCACCAGGACCACCAGGGCGGCGAGCGCGAGCGGCAGCAGCTGCGGCACCGACCCGCGCGGGCCGGCGTGCACCGCGGCGGGGCTGCTCACCCGTCGATCCTAGGTGGCGGGTCGGATGACCAGCAGGTCGGTCTGCCGGGCGTCGAGGTACTCGACGCCGTCGTCGCGGACGACCACGCCCTGCTCCAGCGCCATCCGCACGACCTGCCCGCCCCACTCCGGGACGGGGGTGCGCACGCACAGCTCGAGCGCCCAGAGCGTGTCGGCGCCGACGACGAGCGCGCCGGTGCCGGGGACGCCGCCCTGGGCGTCCCAGAGCCCGACCGCGGGGCCGGCGCCGTGGCCGTGGTGGCCGACCGGGTGCGAGTAGACGTCGCCGTCGACGCCCTCGGCGGCCGCCGCCGCGCGGGCGTCGGCGAGCACCTCGTCGCCGGTGCGGCCGGGCCGCAGCGCCGCCGTGGTGAGGTCCTGCATCCGGTTGCCGGTGCGCAGCGCGGCCCGCAGCCCCTCGGGCGCGTCGGTCTCGCCGGGGCGCAGCACGTAGGCGTTGCGCTGGGTGTCGGTGCGCAGGTCGAGGCTGGTGAGCCCGACGTCGCAGTGCAGCAGGTCACCGGCCTCGACGGGGGCGTCGACGGGCACCCCGCCGGTGGGCAGCCCGCGCTCGTCGAGCAGCGGCGCACCGGCCCGCTGGGCGAGCACCGACGGGTGGAACCACGGCTCGACGCCGAGGTCGTGGAACCGCTGCCGGATCCACCACGCCAGGTCGTCGGCGGTGGTGGTGCCGGGCACGACCACCTCGGCGGAGAACGCCTGCGCGATCACCTCGTGCGCCAGCCGGTTCAGCTCGTGCGCCGCCTCGACCTGCTCCGGCAGCCGGGTGCCGAGCCACGCGACGACCAGGTCCTGCGCGGGGACGAGCCGGGCCGCGAGCGGACCGAGCGCGTCGACCAGCAGCCGGTGCTCGGTGTGGGTCAGGCCGTCGGCGTGGGCGAGCACCTCGGAGACGTCGACCCCGATCCGCGCGGGGTCCCACGACTCCAGCAGCGCCCGCAGCGCCTCGTGCTGGGAGCCGGCGTCGGCGTCCCACGCGGGCCGGTACTCGCCCACGGGGTAGCGGGTGAGGCTGCGGCCCTCGACGCCGTCGGGCGTGCGGCGGAAGGCCAGCACGGTGCGGCGACGGGCGGACAGCCAGGTGGCCGGCAGCAGGCTCGCCAGCACGGGGTCCTCGGCGTACTCGCGGGCGACGACGACCCAGGCGTCGAGCCCCGCCCGGTCCATCATCGCCGGCAGCAGGACCCGCAGCCGCTCCGACAGCCAGCGGTCGCGCACCGCCGCCTGCTGGCGCAGCGGCAGCGGCCGGCCGCCACGGACGAACCGGCCGCTCACCGCACCTCGGCGGCCGGCTGCTCCCGGTCGCGGGTGAGTGCCCGGGCGCGCCGCTCGCGCCGCCAGGACAGGATCTTCCGCAGCAGCACGACCACCACGGTCATGCCGACGAACAGCAGCACCGCGGCGATGCCGGCCGCGACCCACGGGGCGATGACGGCGAGCGAGACCACGCCGGCCACGGCGACGTCCTCGCCGGCCGAGACGGCCACGTTGCTGGCGGGTTCCGGGGACGTGTTGACCGCGGCCCGCAGCCCGGCCTTGACGGCGTGGCTGGCGAGCGCGGTGACGCCGCCGGCGGTGGCGGCGACGGCCTGCTCGAGGTCGGAGGCCTCGCCGGCGAGCAGCGCGCAGATGGCAGCGCCGATCGCGGGGCGGATGACGGTGTGCACGGCGTCCCACGTCGAGTCGACGTACGGCACCTTGTCGGCGACCAGGTCGATGACGAACAGCACCCCGGCCACCACCAGGACGTCGGTGCGCGCCAGCGCGTCCGGGATCTGGTCGAGGGCGAGGAAGCGGTCGACGCCGCCCAGGATCAGCACCACCAGGTACGCGTTGATGCCGCTCGCCCAGCCGGACGTGAACACCCACGGCAGCAGCTCCACGTCGTGCCCCCTCCCGCTCGTCCGGTGCGCCGCGTCGGGCGCGACCGGTGGTCCCGATCCTACGGGGACGGCGCCCCGGCCGCCGGGACGCGCGGGACCGGCCGGCCGTCGAGCACGCCCTGCGCGGCGGTGACGGCGAACCGGGCGAACAGCTCCTCGGCGAACCAGTCCTGGCCTCGCGACGCCTTCGCCACCGCCACGTGGGACGGGGCGCGGCGGGCGAAGGCCAGCAGCGCCGCCTCGTCCGCCCAGACCGAGCAGGTGCCGAGCAGCCCGACGGGGCGCTCGCCGACGCCGAACGAGGCGAGCAGCCCGGGCGAGGCCGCGAGCTCGGCGGCCACCGGCGGGACCGAGCGGCGGAAGCGGGGGGAGGTGCGCCGGTGCAGCCGGGCGCGGGTGATCGCGAGCACCGGGCCGTCGTGCAGGCCCGGCCGGTCGGTCGCGGGGGAGCCGAACGGCTCGACGCCGTCCCACCGCCCGGTGGTCGACAGCGGCACCAGGTCGAACCGGGCCCGCTCGACGGCCAGGCCGTCCCACCCGCGCACGACCGGGTGCCGGTCGAGGGCGTCGGCGCCGGCCGGGTCGGTCCAGGTGGTCAGCAGCGCCCACCGCCGCAGGTCGGCGTCGCGCAGGCCGAAGCCGCTGCCGGCGGTGCCGAGGAGCTTGGTGAACGCCGCGCCGCTGCGGGCCAGCGGCCGGCCGTCGGTGCCCATCCGCAGCAGCGCCCGCAGGGGCGAGCGGACCCGCCAGACGTGCAGCACGACGCGGGGGACGTCGGGGGCGGTCGGCACGGTCCGACCCTCGCACGCGGGTCGGGCGCGCGGCACCCCAGGGGCGGGTGAGTAGCGGCACCCAGCGAGGTCGAGCAGCGCGGCGGGGGAGCCGGTCGTCGTGGCGGCGGCACGCTGGGGCGCATGACGACCACCGCCGCCCCGGCTGCCGACCTCGAGGCCCTCACCCCCGACGCGCGCGACCGCTGGGTCGACGCCCTGCGGGTCGGCTCGCTCCTGGTCGTCGTGCTCGGCCACTGGCTGATGGGGGCGCTCACCCCGGACGGCCGCGCCACGAACGTGCTGGCGCAGGTGCCGACGCTGCAGCCGCTCACCTGGGTGCTGCAGGTGATGCCGCTGTTCTTCCTCGTCGGCGGCGTGGCCCACGCCCACGCCCTCGCCTCGGCCGCCCGGGTGGGCGGCACCCGCCACGGCCGCTACGCCGCCTTCGTCCGCAGCCGCACCGGACGCCTCCTGCGCCCCACCGTCGCCTACCTGCTGGTCTGGGTCGGGCTCGCGCTCGCCGCGCGGGCCACGGGCCTGGCGTCCGGGCCGCACGCGGGCCTCGTCGGCGGCGTGCTGTCGCTGTCGACCCAGCTGCTGTGGTTCGTCGGCATCTACCTCGGCGTCGCGGCCCTCGCCCCCGCCACGCACGCCTGGCACCGCCGCGCCGGCCTGCGCGCGGTGGTCGCACTCGTCGTCGGCGCGGTCGTCGTCGACGTCGTGCGGTTCACCACCGGCGAGACGCTCGTCGGGACGCTGAACTTCGCGCTGGTCTGGCTCGCGCTGCACCAGCTCGGCTACTGCTGGAAGGACGGCCTGCTGACCCGCCGGGTGGCGTGGACGATGGTCGTCGCGGGGTTCGGCGGCCTGCTGCTGGCGGTGACCGCCGGCCCGTACCCGGTGAGCATGGTGGGCGTGCCGGGCGAGGCGGTCTCGAACATGGCGCCGCCCACCCTCGCGCTGCTCGCCCAGGGTCTCGGGCTGTGCGGCGCGGCGGTGCTGCTGCGGGGGCCGATGGCGCGGGTGCTGGCCCGTCCCCGCGCGTGGCAATCGGTGGTGGTCGCCGGCTCGGTGTCGATGACGGTGTTCCTGTGGCACCTGACGGCGCTGATGTCGGTGATGCTGGTCGTGCGCCTCGCGGGGACCGACCTGCCGGAGCCCGGCACCGCCGCCTGGTGGCTGACCCGGCCGGTGTGGGTGGCGGTGCTGCTCGTGCCGACGGTGCTGCTGGTGCTGGCCGCGCGCCGCTTCGACGCACCGCGCCCGACCTCGCGAGAGGTGTTCGCGCAGAACGGTTCCGGGGTCGACCGGCTCGCCGCGCTCGGCGTCGCGGTGGTCGTCCTCGGCGTCATGACCGTGTCGATCACCGGGGTCGACCTGGTCGGCGGGCGCGAGCGCACGTTCGTCGCGTTCCCGGTGACGCCGGGCCCCGCGCTCGCGGTGCTCGGCGCCGGGCTCGCGCTCGTGCTGGCTGCCCGCCCGCGCCGTGGCGCGGCGGCCGTCAGGTGACCTCGACGGGGTGGCCGGCGGTGATGCGCAGCAGCTCGTCGTAGTGCGTCGGGAACACCGCCCGGGGGTGGCCGGCCGCGGCCCAGATCCGTCCGAACTGCGCGAGCGTCACGTCGACGTAGGTGTCGAGCGCCGTCGTGTGGCCCACCGGCGCCACGCCGCCGATGACGAAACCGGTGGCCTGGCGCACCAGGTCGGGGTCGGCCCGGTCGAGCCGCTCGAGGCCGAGCCGGTCGGCGAGCCGCTCGGTGTTCACGCGGTGCGCGCCGCTGGTGAGCACCAGCACCGCCCGGCGGTCGTCGGTCCCGTGCGGCACGGCGAACACCAGCGAGTTCGCGATCGCCCCGACCTCGACGCCGAGCTGGGCGGCCGCCTCGGCGGCGGTGCGCGCGCTGCCGTCGAGGACGGTGACCGTCCCGGTGGCGCCGAGCGCCTCGAGGCTGCCCCGGACGCGGACGACGGCGGGATGGAGGGCGACCCCGTCGGCGTCGGGGGTGGCGGTGGGGACCGGCTGGGGCTCGGCCGGGGGTGTCGACATGGCCGGAGCGTAGTGGCGTGGAGGGCGCTCAGCGCAGGTCGAGCCGCATCAGCACCCGCGGGAACCCGTCGAGCACCGACTGCGTGTCGGCCGCCTTCGTGAAGCCGGCCTTCTCGAACATGCCGCGGGTGCCGACGTAGGCCATCGTCAGGTCGACCTTCCTCCCGTCGTTGTCGACCGGGTAGCCCTCGACCGCTGGGGCGCCGCGCTCGCGGGCGTGCGCGATCGCGCCGTCGAGCAGGGCGGTGGCGATCCCCTTGCCGCGCAGGCCACCTCGGACCCGGAAGCACCAGATCGTCCAGACGGGCAGGTCGTCCACGTGCGGGATGCGTCGGCTGGTCGCGAACGAGTGCAGGTCGGCGCGGGGTGCGACCCCGCACCACCCGACGACCTCGCCCTCGTCGTAGGCGAGGACGCCGGGCGGCGTCCGCTTCCGGGTGAGCGCCTCGACCCGGTCGCGGCGCGCCACCCCGGTGAGCTCGCGGTTCTCCTTCGAGGGGATGCGGTAGCTCAGGCACCAGCACACCGACGACTCCGGCCGGCGGGGACCGAGCACCGTCGCCAGGTCGTCGAAGCGCGCGTGGGTGGCGGGCAGCACCTCGATCGTCACGGCACCTCGATCGTCACGGCGCCCCTGCCCCTCGGCCGGACCCGTTCAGCGCCAGGGGGTGACGAGCGCCTTCACCTTGTCGGTGAGGGCCATCTGCAGCAGGGGGCCGAAGGTGACGCGCTGCACGCCCGTCTCGCGGAGCTCCTCGAGCGAGCCCGACATCGAGCCCTGCTCGGGGTGCGCGGTGACGTTGATCGGGCCCGAGATCTCGGCCATCAGCTGCCGCAGCGTCGCGTTGTCGGGCACGCGCACCGGGTAGACGCAGCGGGCGCCGGCCTCCTCGCACGCCCTCGACCGGGCGATCGCCTCGGCCAGCGGGTCGTCGAACACCTGCACGGAGCCGATGAACGCGTCGGTGCGGGCGTTGATGACCAGCTCGACGTCGGCGGCGTCGGCCGCGGCGCGCAGCTGCCCGATGTAGTCGGCGTGCTCCTGCACCGAGCGCAGCCGGCCCTCGCCGTGCACGGTGTCCTCGACGTTGATGCCGACGGCGCCCGCCTCGAGCACGCGCTCGACCAGCTCGGCGGCCGGTGTGCCGTAGCCCGACTCGACGTCGGCGGTGACCGGGACGTCGACCGCACCGGTGATGCGGCGGATGCTGTCGAGGGCGTCGTCGAGCGTCATCCCCTCGTTGTCCTCCTGGCCGCGCGAGTCGGCGACCGGGTGGCTGCCGACGCTGAGGGCAGGGAAGCCGGCGTCGACCACGGCGCGTGCCGACCAGGCGTCCCAGACGGTCGGCAGGACGAGGGTGGAGCCGGTGTGGTGCAGGGCGAGCAGCTGCGAGGCCTTGGCCTTGACGTCGGTCATGGCGCGATCGTGCCACCGCCGCGCGGTCGGCGCACGCGTCGGGCGGGCACCCGTCAGGCAGGCACCGGTCAGGACGGCGTCGCGAGCAGGGCCTGGGGCGCGGCCTCCTTGATCCGGGTGGTGAGCCAGGCGAGCTGGCGGGCGGTCCCGCCCGACGCGGTGGTCGCGACCTCGACCAGCTCGTGGTCGCGCGCGCCCCTGCCCGCCTGCAGCAGCACCGTCCAGCCGGTCTCGACGAAGGACGCGAGCACGTAGAGGTCCTGCAGGTCGCGGACCAGGCCGAGCGGGCCGGTGCGCGCCTGCTCCAGCCCCTCGGCGTGCAGCCGCTCCGGCTCGGTGTCGCGCTCCTCGCCGTACCGCTCGGCGACCGGGGAGACGGCCCGCACGTGCGCGTCGCTGAGCCGCGCCAGGTCGAGGCAGGTGTGCGGCACGTCCCCCTCGTCGACGTGGCCGCGCGCCACCTCCCGCAGCGCGTCGGCCAGGGTCTGCTCGGCGCGGTGGACCAGGCCGACGTACACGGCCAGGCCCCTCACGAGGGCGCCCCCGTCCCCGTGGTGGACGGGTCGTCCGGGTAGCCCTGCGCGGGCAGCGGTCCGGTGCGGCTGGTGGTGGCGGGCGCCGGTGGCGGCGTCCCGCCTGAGGCGACGCGCACGTCGCGCTCCAGCACGTCGTCGCCGTCGACCCGGCCGACCCGCTCCACGCGGCACGCGCCGGACTTGTGCAGCGGCTGCTTCGACACCGGGTCCCACACCGTCGCGACGAGCTCGTTCGCCGGGTGCGTGCCGTAGTGGAACGGGACGAACACCGTGCCCGGGCGGACGGCGCCGACCCGCAGGACCACCTCGACCGACCCCCGCGGGCTGCTGACCCGGACGAGATCGCCTGCGGCGGCGCCGATCGCCTCGGCGTCGACCTGCGCCATCTGGACCCACGCCGCGGGCGCAGCCTCGTGCAGCGGGCGCGAGCGCCGGGTCTTCGTCCGGGTGTGGAAGTGGTGCACGGTGCGCCCGGTGGTGAGCTCGAGCGGGTGGTCCTCGTCCGGCTGCTGGTGCGGCGGCGACCACGCGAGCGCGGTGAGGAACGCGCGCCCGTCGGGGCGGATCGCGGCGTGCTGCTCGGGGGTGCGGGCCGCGCCGGTCAGCAGGTCGTGGCCGTAGGTCTCGCACCGGTCCGCGGCGGTGGCGAAGACGCCGTCGACGTAGAGCCGGTCGGTGCCCCCCGGTCGTTCCGCGGTGACGGGCCAGGGGAGTCCGCTCGGGCTGCGGCGCAGCACGTCCCAGCTCAGCCCGCTGTAGTCGCACGGTCGACCGCGGGACGCGCGCGCCCAGTCGTCGAACGCCTCCTCGGGCGTGGTGAAGCGGGGTAGCGGCCGGCCGGAGCGGTCACGCAGACCCATCCGCCGGGCGTAGTCCAGGAACGCGTCGAAGTCGCTGCGCGCCTCGCCGGGCGGGTCCACGGCGCGCTCGGACAGGTGCACGGTGCGGTCCGCGTTCGTCGAGCAGCCGGCCTTCTCGGTCCACCCCGCCGCGGGCAGGACGACGTCGGCGAGCTCGGTGGTCTCGGTGCGGAACAGGTCGGACACGACCACGAAGCACCGGTCCGCGCCGAGGACGCGCCGCACCCGGGCCAGGTCGGGCAGCGAGACGGCCGGGTTGGTGCCGTTCACCCACAGGAACCGGATCGACCCCTGCTCGACGTACCGCACGATCTGCAGCGCGTGCGTGGGCGGCGCCCAGTGCGGGACGGTGTCGAGGTCGACGTCCCAGTGGTCGGCGAGCTCCTGCACGTGGGACTCGTTCTCCCAGTTGCGGAATCCGGGCAGGTCGCCGTCGGCGCCGCACTCGCGGGTGTTCTGGGCCGTGGGCTGGCCGTTTATCTGCAGCACGCCGCAGCCGGGGCGCCCGAGCATGCCGCGCAGCAGGTGCAGGTTGTTCACCCCGCACGACGCCGCGGTCGCCTGGTGGGACTGGTAGAAGCCCTGGAGCACGGTCGAGAGGACGCGGGTGGACGTGCCGAAGACCGCTGCGGCGCGCCGGACGTCGTCCGCCGGCACCTCGCAGACGGCGGCCGTGACCTCGGGCGTGGCGTCCTCGACGACGCGGCGCAGCTCGTCGAGGCCGACGGTGTGCGCGCGGACCCAGTCGTCGTCGACCCAGCCGTTCGCGAGCAGCTCGTGGGCGAGACCGTTCACCAGGGCGAGGTTCGTCCCGGGCCGCACGGCCAGGTGCACCCCGCCGGTGCGGACCGCCTCGGCGGCGACGGCGGTGCGGCGTGGGTCGACCACGACCAGCGTCGGCGGGGCGTCCCCGTGCACCCGGTCGAGCACGCGCGACCAGAGCACGGTCTGCGTCTCGGCCACGTTGTGCCCGAACAGGAACAGCGCGTCGCAGTGGTCGACGTCGGTGTAGGCGCCGGGCTGGCCGTCGGCGCCGAACGACTCCTTGAACGCGGCCGCGCTCGTGGCCGTGCAGAGGCGGGTGTTGCCGTCCATGTGCGGCGTGCCGATGCCCGCCTTGCCGATGGTGGCGAGCGCCCAGTACTCCTCGAGGGTCAGCTGGCCCGAGGTGTAGAAGCCGTGCGAGAGCGGTCCCCGCTCGTCGAGCAGCGCGCGCGAGCGCTCGACGACGCGGGCCATCGCCGTGTCCCAGTCGGTCTCGACGAGCTCGCCCCCCTCGCGGACGAGCGGGTGCCGGAGACGGTCGGGGTGCTGCTGCCAGACCCACTGGCCGTAGAGGCCCTTCGGCCCGAGCCGCCCGTGGTTGACGCGGTCGTCGGCACGCCCGCGGATGCCGACCAGCCGGCCGTCGCGGACGGCCAGGTCGCACGCGCACCCGTTGCTGCACAGGGTGCACGCCGAGCGCACCCAGGAGACGTCGTCCTCGTGCACCCCGTCGGCGAGGTGCTGGTCGACGCGCACCGGCCACGTCGTGCCGCGCGCGTGCGGCGTCCGCGGGCCCCAGGGGTCCGCGACCCGGTCCAGCCCGACCTGCTGCTCGTCCGTGGCCACCGTCGTGGACTGCCCCGGACGGCGGAGGTCATGCGTCAGCCGAGGTGCAGCGCCCACCCGTACGCGGCCACGGCGAGCCCGCAGCCGACCGCACGCACGTGGTTGGCGCGCGTCCACTCGCGGGCGTAGGTGCGCCAGTACCCCTGCCCCTCGGGCGAGGTCGGGTCGACCGCGTCGAGCCGGGTGTTGCGGGGGACGTGGTAGGCCGCGGTGAGGACGAAGGACGCGAGCACCTGCAGCGCCGTGCCCGCCAGCACCCACGGCACCGCCGGCCCGCCGTCGAGCCGCGCCAGGACCGCCGCGACCAGGCCGGCGAGCGGGGTGCCGGCGAAGACCACGAGGAAGGACGGGCGCAGGATCACCTGGTTCACCCGCTGCATGACGGCCGCTGCCGCCGGGTCCGGCTCGCGCGCCAGCGCCGGGACGACGGCGACGGAGAAGGCCCAGTACAGGCCGGCCAGCAGACCCGAGCCCACGGCGGCGAGGACGACGGCGGTGGTGAGCACGCAGCCGTTCTAGCGCACCCGCCCGTGCGCCGTCGTGGCCGCGACGACGTTCGCCGCGACGACCAGGGCGATGCCGAGCCACTCGTGCAGGTCGAGCACCTGGCCGAGCACGACGAGGCCGACGAGCGCGGCCAGCACCGGGTGCACGCTCATGAAGACGCCGAAGTAGCGGGTCGGCACGTACCGCAGCGCGGTCAGGTCCGTGGCGTACGGCACGACCGAGGCGAGCACGCCGGTCGCGAGGGCGAGCCACAGCGGGGCGCCGACGAGCCGGCCCTCCGCGACGAGGACGACCAGGACCGGCAGGTACGCGAGCGCCGACACGGTGCTCGCGACCGCCGCGCCCTGCAGCCCCGGCATCCGCCGCCCGCACTCGCGCCCGACGACGATGTACGCGGCCCAGCAGCACGCGGCCGCGAGCCCGAGCCCGATGCCCACCAGGTCGCTCGACGGCCCGGGGAGCACGAGGACGTAGACGCCCGCCGCGGCGGCGGCGGCGGTGAGCAGGTGCAGCCGGGTCCGCGAGCCGGCCAGGGCCACCGCCAGCGGCCCGAGGAACTCGAGGGTGACCGCGAGCCCGAGGCCCACCCGCTCGACCGCGGTGTACAGCGACAGGTTCATGCCGGCGAAGACCGCGGCGAGGGCGAGCACCGGCCACCACTGCGCCCAGGTCATCCTGCGCACGTCGGGGCGGGTGGCGGCGAGCAGGACGACCGCCGCCACCACCTGCCGCACCGCGACGACGCCCGCCGGCCCGATCGCGGGGAAGGCGTGGGCGCCGACGCCGGCGCCGAGCTGGTTGCTCGTGGCGCCCGTGAGCATGAGCGCCGTGCCGACCCAGGGGCGGCCCGGTGCCCGCGTCCCGGCGGGCGAGGTGGGCGCGGGGGCGGTGGTGGTCACGTCCTCGAGCATCCGTCCCGGCGTGCCATCCGGGAAATGCACGACGCGCTGCTGCCATACGCTGGGCGCATGGTGGACGACGTCGAGCTGCGGCACCTGCGGGCGTTCGCGGCGGTCGTCGCGGAGGGCACGTTCACCGACGCGGCGATCGCGCTCGGCACCTCGCAGGCGTCGGTGTCGCGCACGGTGGCCGCGCTCGAGGCGCGGCTCGGCGCTCGCCTGCTGCAGCGGACGAGCCGCGGCGCGGTCCCGACCGCCGCCGGCACCCGGGTCCTGGCGCACGCGCAGCGGGTGCTGGACGAGGTGGCGGCGCTGGAGCGGGTGCTGGACGACGGTGGCGAGGTGCGGGTCGGGTACGCGTGGTCGGCCCTCGGTCGGCACACCACGCCCCTGCAGCGACGGTGGGCCGCCGAGCACGGCTCGACCCTCGTGCTGGTGCAGGCGAACTCGCCGACCGCCGGGCTGGTCGAGGGCGTCGCCGACGTCGCGGTCACCCGGCGCCTGCTCGACGAGCGGCGGTTCGAGCAGGCGCTGGTCGGGGTCGAGCCGCGGTTCGCGGCCGTCGCCTCGGACGACCCGCTCGCCCGCCGGCGCACGCTGGTGCTGCGCGACTTCGCCGGCCGCACGGTGGGCGTCGACAACCGCACGGGCACCACCACGCCCGACCTGTGGCCGGCCGAGCTCGCCCCCGGGGCGACCCGCGAGACGCACGGCGTCGACGAGTGGCTGACGCTCATCGCCGCCGGCCAGGCGCTCGGCATGACCTCCGAGGCGACCGCGCGCCAGCACCCCAAGCCGGGCGTGGTCTACCGGCGCGTGCGCGACGCCGAGCCGGTGCCCGTGCGGCTCGCCTGGTGGCGCGACGGGCGGCCGGCGTGGGCGCCCGACCTGGTGCGGCTCGCCCGCGGGCTCTACGGGGGCTGATGTCGCCCGGTCCGTCCGGACCGGGTTGTCGGTGGTCGGTGCTGGACTGGCTCCTGCCTGGCCGTACGGGGACGCCGCGCCGGTGCGGTCCGGGGTTGACGGACCGTCCGAGGCGCGGTGTACAGTCCAAGTGTTCGAACAGGTGTTCGAAGACGACGGTGCCGGGGTCGCGCCCGCACCGCCAGCGAGGGGAATCGCGACCGGGAGGGCCGACTCGACCCCGGCTCTCCCGGTCCACCTCCCCTCACGCCGACGAGAGGAGCCCGCCGTGACCCGTGGCCACGACGACACCGTCCACGTCCGGCTCGGCGACGCCGGCGCCGACGGCCGGCGCCCGCCCACGCAGTTCCTCTGGCGCGGCCGGCTCTACCTGGTCCGCGAGGTGCTGGGCTACTGGCGCGAGCGGCAGGCGTGGTGGTCGCTCGAGCCCGCCCGCGCGGTCCACGGCGAGGACGACGGCCCCACCGGCGCGGTCCCGGCCGGCCGGCCGGGCGCCGGCGCGACGACGACCCGCACCGCGCCGTCCCGGGTGGCCCAGGTGGGTGCCGACCGCGAGGTCTGGCGGGTCGAGGCGGCACCGGGCCGCTCGTCCCACCCCGGCGTCTACCAGCTCGCCTGCGACGCCGTGGCCCCCGTCCCCACCGCCGACGACCGCGCCCGCGACCGCACCGCCGACCGCACCTGGCGGCTCCTGCTCGTCCACGACTGACCCCACCCGCACCCCCTCACCGCCCCGACACCCGCCCCGAGACCCGCCCCGACCCCCCGGAGGACAGACGAGATGAGCACCACCACGGTCGCGCCGCCGTCGCCGGCGGCGGTCGAGCTGCTGGCCCGGTCCGACCACGGCCTGCGCGACGCCCGGGCCACCACCGAGGCGGGGGAGCGCTACGTGGCCGCCCACCTCGCCGCGCTGCGGGCAGCGGCCGCCGTGCTGGCCGTCCGCGGCCGCCCGCGCCGCGGCGCCACGCTGAACGTCTGGGAGGTGCTGCCCCGGGTGGCGCCCGAGCTCACCGAGTGGGCCTCCTTCTTCGCCGCGGGCGCCCGCCGCCGTGCCGCCGTCGAGGCCGGGCTGCACGCCGCGGTCACCACCCGCGAGGCCGACGACCTCGTCCGCGACGCCACCACCTTCTGCGACGTGGTCGCCGAGCTGCTCGGCGTGCTGCCCGCCTCGCACGACGCCCTCCCCGTGCGCAGCGCCTGACCCCGGTACGGGGCGCCACCGTCCCGCGACACCTGCACCCGTCGACCCCGCACCCGCCGTCGACCCACCGCCGCCGCCGGAGCCACACCCGTGTTCACGCACCTCCACGTCGCCTCCGGCTACTCGCTGCAGTACGGCGCGTCGAGCCCGCAGGTGCTGGTCGAGCGGGCGGTCGAGCTCGGCCTGCCCGCGCTCGCGCTCACCGACCGCGACGGCCTCTACGGCGCGGTGCGGTTCGCCGCGGCGTGCAGCGAGGCGGGCCTGGCGCCGCTGGTCGGCACCGACCTCGCGGTCGAACCCAGCGGGCTCCTCGCGGGCGTCCCCGGCTGGGCCGACCCGGCGGCCGAGGTGGCCCGCCGCCGGCGGCGCGGCACCCCGGCGCGC